>JAQCDY010000085.1 GCA_027729785.1 Actinomycetota bacterium
TGCGAGGCGAGTCCGAGAATTAAGTAATCCAGCCATTATTGCGTGATTAGCGCCGAACCCAAGACTATGTTTCCGGATTTTTCAATTACTGACCAAATTTGTTTTAGTTCACTTACGTTCGCCGAATTTTTAACCACGGCGAGCAAAAATACAGCACCGTTTGATGGCGTAAGATCTGCAGCAGTAAGTTGCCCAAACGGTTTTGTGATTGAAACTCGTGCCCCAAGAATCTGGGCCAAATCGGTTGCGAATTTCTCATAAACAGTCTCGGCTCCGACTGGCAAAATTTTGATCGACTCAATTTTATTTGGCGATGACCCGCGCAGGGCGGCAGCCAAGAGTTGAAGTGAATTTGAGTCAGCTGTCGAAGTTGCTTCACCTAGATACTTCTCGTAGCTCGTAGCCGTGATGAGTGACCTTGCGCTGCGTATCTTAGAGTCTGTGACAACGAATTGAATAAGAATAATGATCCCGAAAATTAGTCCGACCAAGAGTCCGAATATGTATGACCTGCGGTCAACAGTTCCGACTGTTTCTCCACCAAAATACTTACTCTCAGAAATCTGGATTATTTCACCGCTAGCGATGTCAATTGCCTGATCAAAGGCGTTTCTTTGCAGGTTCAGTCGTGATAAATCATCCGGTGAAAGTTGGATATCTGCTGCAAGCAGTGAGTCGATCAATTTCATTGAGTTTGCGAAACCTGCTTTTGTTGCGATTAATCGAATCGATTGCAACTCTTGTGCGTATAGGTCGATTGCTCCTGCGCAATTTTTTTCGTCCTCTTCAACGCAGGTTAATTCGTATGAAAACCTGCGAGACGGCTTGAATGAAAACTTTGTGATTGCACCGCCATCTGTCTGCGTATTGAGTGAGAATGTTTTATCAAGCTGTTTGACGAGCAAGTTAATTTCACGATCAAAGTTGGCTTGAATTTTTTGTTTGATTTCGGCACTTTCGAGAAATAGAACTAGATTCGTCTCGTCTGGAAACTGGCTAATCAGATCGGTATTGACACCAACGAGAGTTAGCGGGGCCCCCTCATCGGTCGGCTCATACACTCTTGTCAAACTGAAGTATGGGGCTTCGGTCTGCAGATCGGATTCTTGCCAAAACATCAGGGTCAAGCCAATCAGCATTGTTAATGGCACTATCCACCACTTTTTGCGAGCGACTTCAGCAAAAGTCTCTAAATCAAATGAAATACGCCGTGGGGTCTCTAGTGGGTTCACGCGTTCTAAGGCTATCAGTGGCGAACTTTGACAGTACTGTTTCGCCCACTGTCAGAATGAGACTATTAGATGTCGGATAAATAACTAGTTAGATAGTGGAGAAAAATGACAAGTGACCTTGAATTAATTCTTGGATATCGAGACGCAGTTGACTCGTCGTTGGAAATTAGAAAAGTTGCCGAAGAGATATTTGCGTTGTCGTGTTGGACGCCAGATTTTTGTGGTGCGTTGATTCGAGCAGCCGAATTGACCGGTGCTTTTGAGATCAATCCAAACGATCCAGTTCCGGGTCACGAAGTTTCTCTTGCTGTTATCAGCCCGAAATTATTCAATGCGGTTGAAGTAGATTTTGGTCTGCGTATCTGGCCACAACTTCAGCGACAATGGCCGTTGATTGATTATCACGGAATCCAGGATGTTTTTGTCATCAAATACGAAGTTGGTCAACAAGAAGAGTTACGAATGCATCACGATGTTGCCCAAGTCTCGGCGAGCATAAAACTTAACGACAATTATCAAGGTGCTGAGCTTGAGTTTCCGCGACAAAATTTTTCAAATCGTGAAATGAAAATTGGTCAGATGGTTGCTTGGCCAAGTTTGGTGACTCATCCGCATCGCAGTGCGTCAATTGTCAGCGGTGTCAAATATAGTGCGACTGTTTGGTTCGAGTTGCCGATCGTTAGTCAGCAAGAGCCAGTAATATTTAGTTAGTTTTTTTGCGTACTCGCAGTGGTCGATTTTCGGCGTTAAGACAGTGTCCATCAGTCAGACTAAACCGCCAACCGTGCAACGAGCAGGTGAGTTCGTTGCCATTGATCTCGCCGAAAACTGAAAGATCAGCCTGGCGGTGGGGGCACTTGCGTTGCATTACATAATCTCCGAGTTCAATTTCTTCGCTGAGATCTTTACTGAAATCTAATCGTGTCGCAGCCTCATGCTCTGTACGAATCATCCGTTCAACCGAGAGGCTCTTAAAGAAGTTGTAAATATATTCATTAAATTCACCTGATCGCCAAGCTACGAAGCGACATGAAAGAAAAAATGAGTTTGACCAATCAACTGCCCGTCGGCGAACGATTGCTTCGAGTAATTCTCGAGGTATGTCGAACCGAAAACCAAATTGCTGGTCGGTGTAGTTTTCGACTTTTCCTGACTTGAAATTAATCAAAACATTTAAGTCATCAGTTTTAATCAAACAGTTGGCTCCGATTCCAGCGCGCAGTGCTGGGGCAAGAGCCAATAGTGGTTCAAACCAAGCCTGTAAAGTCGAAAGCAAGTCAGACCGCGAATAAGACGGAGCATTTGACCATTTGGCTTTTTCATCAGATAGCCATGTCGACCAATCAGCCTGATATTGGCGCAGGTACTTTTCTTTTTCAGCGAAGATTTTTGTGACGTCAATATTTTTTGGTGAAGCAACACTGATTTTTTCTGAGGAGATATCAATGGTGGTGCCAGGTATTGCCAAGATGTCGTTGTGTCTACCAATTTTGCGTAGTCGCTCGAGAAACTTGGTTTGGTCTGGGAAGATCGAAGTTTCGTCGCCGGTGATCATGTTCATATGAAAAAGTTCTTCGTCCAAAAAACACGGTGGACCCGCAGATGGCACTACCGCTCGGGCGTTTAGTGTTTCAATATATTTGAGCGCTCGGGTAAATTGACTTTCAACTTTGGCAGAAGCAAGTTTTTGCTTCGCAGTCGAGTCTTGTTCGTAGACCATCGGATACCAGATCGCGCCGCTGAACTGCAACCAGTGCAGGTCAATCGGTCCATGACTACGCAAGGCTTCAATATCGCCCGGGCGACAGTCGTTTTGGTTGACAAGGCGAGCGGTCTTGTCGCTGACGACCAGTGCTGAGTCACCACCCGGACCATCAGTGATGGATGTTTCAACATGAATTGCAATTTTTGTTTCGTCGTCGATTGCAATTTCTGTGCCGTTTTTGGTTTTGATGAATTTTGTGAAGCCAAGGCTCGTCAACTTCTGTTCAAGTTCACGACCTGGAAAATCAGGCAATAATACAATTGCCTCACGGCTGACATGTTTTGCCAAAAACGCCTCATCAAGGTGGTCGCCATGAACATGCGATATATATAGGTGTGTTGGCGACTCGATTTTTGTGACTAGTTCAGCGTCCAACTGGTCGTTGCGCGGAAACACGAACCACGAGCCAAAAAACGCTGGCACAAACCACGGATCGCACAAGATTTTTGAGTTGCCAGCCTCGATCAGCATTCCAGCATGACCTAGCGAGGTTGCTCGCATGATTATTTAAGCAACAGGAGGATCAGTGAATTGTTGGCCAGCGCGGGCAACGTGCTCGGTCCACTCTTTGCCACTCCAATAGCGCAGTTCAAACCTGCCAGATGGGTCGGCGTACCAGGCGGCAGGTACCGTTGTGTTGGTTTGCATCGCCGTTGCAGAAACTGCGCTTGCGGTGCTCACAGTTTGCGTCGCATTCACGGTTGCGTTCGCTCCAGCTGGTCGCCTGAGAAAAGCGCAGTAACGACCATCAAATGTCGGCACTATCGAAACAACTTCCCAGCCCTCAGTCGATTTTTTGGTCAATTCGCTGGCCATTGCTTCGGGGCTTGCGTTATATGGATTAAATGCAACGTACTCAAACATGAAATCAGGCTAGTGCGAAATGCGGTTCAATAAATGACCGTGAATAAGAATTCTGTGCACCGTAACCTTGTATCTGTGACGAAAATTCCATCAAAGCGAATTGCATATTTTGGGCCTACCGGCACATTTACCGAGCAGGCTTTGCTGACGCAAAAAGATCTTGCGGCGTGCGAAGTGGTTGCATTTCGAACTGTGCCTGATGTCCTAGATGCAGTTGCGTCGGGTGATGTGGACCTTGGTTTTGTGCCGATCGAAAATTCAATCGAGGGTACGGTTAATTTCACACAAGATGCGTTGGTGTTTGACTACGACCTGTTGATTCAGCGTGAGGTCGTTCTCGACATTGAGCATTGTTTGTTGGCGCGCAAAGGTGTGTTGACGAGTGACTTGACCGGCATTTTGTCGATACCCGTGGCGACTGCACAATGTCACAACTATTTGCGCAAAAATTATGGTGAACTTGAAACTCGAGCAACCAACTCAACTGCTGAAGCGGCACAACTCGTTGCAGCCAATACGACCGAAAAACTGGCGGCGATCGCACCGAAAAATGCTGCGAAAATCTATGGTCTAGAAGTTATCGCTACAGACATTGCCGATCACCAAGGCAATCAGACCCGTTTCGTGCTCGTCAGCAAAGGTGCGGTGCCGAGCGCAACAGGTCATGACAAAACTGCGATCGTTGTTTTTCAGCGGGCTGACGAACCAGGAAGCTTGCTTTCAATCTTGCAAGAGTTTGCGGCGCGGCGAATCAACTTATCCAATCTGCTTTCACGACCGACAAAGCGTGGTGGTCTCGGTGACTATTGCTTCATTATTTATGCCGATGGGCATATTCAAGATGAACTTATGGCCGATGCGTTGCGCGACTTGCACGCCAAACAAGGCGATGTGAAATTTCTTGGCTCATATCCTGCGAGTGGAAAACATGAACACACCGCGCGCGAGCACGCCGATGCGCGATGGCGTGAAGCCGACGATTGGATGACCGAACTGAGAAGTCGCATCACGAGATAGCGTCTACGAACGGAACGGTGGCAGAGTGGACAAACGCATCCGCCTTGAAAGCGGACGGCTGTAAAAGGCCCGGGGGTTCGAATCCCTCCCGTTCCGCCACGAGAGGGATCATTCTTTGACCGTTACACTAAGAAGTCGCTTGATTAACGAACATTTAATCTATTTTGGAGAGGTGCCAGAGCGGCCGAATGGGGCGCCCTGCTAAGGCGTTGTCCGGGTAAACCGGACCGTGGGTTCAAATCCCACCCTCTCCGCCAGTTGATTTTTGTGTTTTTGTGCGTCGTGGTTGCGACGTCAACATTTGCTGTGTCTTTTTCGTCGCCCCCAGTTCGAGCTGCTTCATGCACTAAGTATCACAAGGCTCGGTCTAATGATTCATGGAGTCGTATTGCGGCGCGTTACGACATGTCTCTGAAGAAATTGCTGTCTTTAAATAGCGCAAGAACTTCGAGCATGATCTTGATCGGCGCACAAATTTGCACTTCTGACAAACCGGTCTTGGTTATCCCCGAGACGCAATACAAACGCAACAAGGTTGTGGCAATTATTCGCGAAATTTGGCCTGATGAGCATGAAGAAAATGCGTTGTTCGTCGCCAATCGTGAGAGCAATTTTAAACCCAACGTCGTTGGCGGCACAAACGACTGTTGCATCGGTCTATTTCAAATTTATTATTCAGTGCATCGATCATGGCTGGCGAATGTTGGTGTCACCAAACCAGCGCAACTTCTGGATCCACGCGTTAACGCACAGGCAGCACTCGCATTGTTCAAGCGCAACGGCAACTCGTGGAAACCGTGGTGGACAAAGTCTTGGCGACCGTAAGGCAGTAGGCTTCAAGACGAAAATTGCGCTCGTAGCTTAATGGATAGAGCATCTGACTACGGATCAGAAGGTTGGCGGTTCAAGTCCGTCCGAGCGCGCCAAATGGAATAACGGTTTCGACTCTTTCAGTAGTTGCAAAACACTTTGGGGTCACAACCAAAGGTCACAAAAGAAAACAAGTGGCAACTTTACGAATCCGTATATCAGTCAACCGGGTGTCTGCCGAGCCACCCCACCCCTATAGATATGTATTAGCTGTTGTGTCGATGTGTGGTTTTAGGTAAACAGATAGGGTTAGATCCGTGAAACGCCGCTCACTGGTACTCCTCTCTGCT
>JAQCDY010000086.1 GCA_027729785.1 Actinomycetota bacterium
TAATCTTGTCACCGAACTGAGTGATGGCAACGTGGCGATTGTTTGTCCAGATGAGATGACCGAAGAAATCTGCCATGCGCTCGATAACGCAAAAATTGCTTACGGTCGCGCAGGTGCTGCGGGTATCGAATATGGCTTGACTGTCGTGCCAGTGAGCGTTGTAAAAGGTCTCGAACTCGATGGAGTCGTCGTTGTCGAGCCAGCGAAAATCGTGGCTGCGCAAACGCATGGTTTGCGTGCGTTGTATGTGGCGTTAACGCGGTCGACACGCCGCTTGAGTGTGGTGCACAGCGAGGCGTTGCCCACCGCAATGACTGACTGAGTTAAGAGTTTTCTAGCGAGTCAATGATTAGGGGTAAGAAACGTAAAGCCTTGTCCGCATCTGCAGGGCGGTTGCGCTCAACAGCACTTTTGGCCAGCGCCACAACGCGATCAAAGTCGGCTGCAAGTTGGTCACTAAATTCAAGAATCTTCGGTCGAACTGCGTAGTCGATCAAATTAATCTGGTCGAGATGTTTTGTGGCTAATTTGCGATCAGACTTTTGCATCGCATCGCTCAACGAACCGACACTTTGCAACATTTCAGTAAGCAGTTCATCACGGTTAAGTTGAGGGTCAATCGTCGAGATTGTATTTTCGGCGTTTGAGTCGGTTGTGCTGTTGGCGATGGTTGAAGGTGCCGACTCGTTGATCGTTGTTGCACAACCAGTCACGACGGGCACGAGCATGCCAAGCACTAAAACGAAGCGACTTAAAACCAATTTCATGACTAACGATTTATTTATTTATCGTGACGAGCAAGCGGGCGCTGATAAACGGATCGATTGAGGTTGGCGCAGCTTTGGCAGAGTCAGACATCAGAACCTTGACGCCACCGTCACTGCTGCGATTGGTGACCGTGCCACTTCGTCCCGGAAACATTTTATTGGCTTCAAGCTTGTCGAGCACACCTGCAGATTCCTCGAGTTCTTCAGAAATACGTACAACGGTGAACGAGTTGCCAACTTCGATCGTGTTTAACGGTGTGAGCAAGTTGCTGAGATGGCCCGAGCCCGGTATCGGGTTGCCGTGCGGGCATGCCGTCGGGTTGCCGAGCATTTTTGAAAGTGCGAGCTCTACTTCGTCGGTGATGACGTGCTCCCATTTGCACGCTTCATGATGCGCAGTTGACCAAGACAAACCAAGAACATCAATCAAGAAGCATTCTGCAAGTCGATGCTTGCGCACGACTCTTTCGGCAAGATTGCGACCAGTCTTGGTGAGAGTGATACGAGAGCCAGACAAATCGACAAGACCTTCGCTCTGCATGCGCTTGATCATTTCTGAAACTGATGCTCGAGAAAATTTTAATCTTTCGGCGATGCGCGCCTGAATTAGTTCAACATCATCCTCTTCGAGCTCAAAGATGCATTCGCAATATTCTTCGAACGCTGGATGATGTTCAGTTTTTTGAAGCATGCTTTTATTCTATAGCTATTTAAAAATCATGATCTCTTTGTTGGCTATAAAGAGTTCTCACGTTCGTCGCGCACGGCGGCCTTGACCGAATATTGCACGAGAATTGCTGGTGCGAGCACGACGCATCCGCTGATTAGGGCAGTCGTGGCGATGCGACTTGTGACAGGCGTGAAGTCAACGACGACACCCCAGACCACTGCGACCATTGACACACCAAATAGTAAGTAGCCGAAATTGGTGGCTCGCTTTGCCCAACTTGAAATAAGCGCTCGTTTGACGAGAATCGGGTCGCGGTCTGGCTCGCGGTCTGAATTATCGGGTTGTGTGCGAGAATCCATAGCGTTGTGTTTATGTTACGGGGCAGTCATCGATGGCGTTGAAAATTGAATCAGATAACTCGGTCTTTGTTGCCACGATCAACCGACCTGCGCGAAAAAACGCCGTCGACCAAGAGACCCTGACTGAATTGTCACAAGCGTTGACGCAAGCCGAGGCGCAGTCGGCTCGAGTCATTGTTTTGACTGGTGCAGAAAATACTTTTTGTTCTGGGGCAGATCTGTCTGGCGTGCGCGAGACACAGTTCACAGATGCATTGCACAAGTTGTTGATTCAACTGGCGAGTTCGCGATGCGTGACGATTGCGGCGATCGACGGTCATGCACTTGGTGCCGGCGCACAACTTGCGATCTCTTGTGATCTTCGCGTGGCCACGGCGCGGGCAATTGTTGGCGTGCCCGCGGCGCGACTCGGTTTGGTTGTCAATCATTGGACAGTCGAGCGTTTGACGCGCGAATGCTCGTGGCCCGTAGCTCGAGCGATGTTGCTTGCGGCACGAAATTATTCTGGGGAAGAGTTGGCGGGTCTAGGTGCGGTGCATCGCATCGGCGATTTTGATGTGGCGCTTGCTTGGGCGCGTGAAATTGCTGCGCTTGCGCCGCTTTCAATTGCTGGCCATAAGGCGGCACTAAACGCTTCATCGCGCGAACCAGAAGTTAACGAGCTAGTGCAACGAGCGCGAGATCATGCGTGGGCGAGCAAAGATGTTGAAGAAGGTCGCGCGGCATTTTCAGAAAAGCGCACCGCGAATTTCAGAGGTGAGTGATGATCGTTAGTTTTTCAGATGTCGTTGTTGTCTACGACAATTTTCCGGCACTTGCTGGTGCGAGTTTTGAGGTTGCGAGTGGCGAAATTGTGTTGCTTCAGGGTCCAAACGGCGCTGGCAAAACAACCTTGCTGCGCGCTTGCGCAGGACTGTTGCCGATTGCTCGTGGCACGGCCACCGTGCTGGGTTGCGACTTGGGCGTCGAGCGTTACGCGGTGCGTGCAAAAGTTGGACTGCTTGGTCACACCAATGGTTTGTTCCAAGATTTGACCGTCGCAGAAAACATTTCGTTTTGGTCGCGATTGATTGGTGCCTCAGATCAAGATGTCGAGACCGCGATGCAAATAATGGGATTATCTGATCGCCTGAGCGCCACGCGCGTGGCGAATCTCTCGGCGGGGCAGCGTCGTCGATGTGCATTGGCGACTTTGATCGTGCGCCGAGCACAACTGTGGTTGCTCGACGAACCACATGCCGGGCTCGATTCGCAGGGTCGCGACGAACTTGATAAAACATTGCGTTCGGCGCGAGAGGCGGGAGCGACGGTGGTGTTTGCATCCCACGAAATTGATCGAGCACAAAATTTGGCGACGCGATCTCTGAACGTTGTCGGCGGCGTGGTGACTGAATCATGAAGAACAAATCAGGCACGAGGGTCACCAAAGGCAAAGTGGTGACTGCCGTGTTGTTAAAAGACCTGAGAATTGAGATGCGCAGTCGCGTCGTGACCAATCAGGTGTTGCCATTTGCGGGTCTGGTGATGGTGATGTTTGCCTTCGCGCTCGACAACGACGATGTTCTACAACGCGTTGCCGGTGGTTTGGTTTGGTTGGCGACATTGTTCTCGTTGTTTATAATTGTGCAACGGTCGTTTGCAATAGATACAGCCGATGGCGCGCTCGACTCGCTGCGAGTTGCAGGCATTGATCTGTCGGCAGTTTTTTTCGGCAAGGCGATTGCGCTGGCATTGAAACTCGTTGCACTTGAGATAGTTCTAATCTGCGGCGCTGTCCTTTTATATAGGGTTGACTTGAGCGCAAGCGGTCTGGTGTTGTTGGTCACTTGCGTGCTTTGCGCGACAAGCGGATTGGCCTTCGTTGGTACTCTTTATGGCGGTCTCACTGCTGGTGCAAAAGGTCGCGAAACTTTGCTTCCTTTGTTGTTGCTGCCAGTTGTGGCGCCGGTGCTAATCGCGGCAACGAGAGCCACCGAAGCGGCTTTCGGCAGTGGCGGTGCGCAAACCTCAGAAGGATGGGCATGGATTGGTTTGTTGACAGTTTTCGCCGCGGTATTCGGCGTCGGTGGGTCGTTGGCTTTCGGGTCGCTGATCGATGAATAGTTTTAAATTTGTGAAAAATATTTTAGGAGAGATGATTTAATGTCGCAAGTTTTGCAGCACTCCTTGCCAACTGGCACACGCGCGACCCGAGTTATTGGCGCGACAGCGATTCTGGTTATGGCGTGGGTTGTTGTCAGCGGTTTGCTGTTGACCCCGCAAGATGTCGTGCAGGGCGAGTCGGTGCGAATTATGTATGTGCATGTGCCTTCAGCATGGATTGCGTATCTTGCGTTCATTTTCACTGCGGTTGCGTCGGCGAGTTGGCTGATCAGCAAGAAACACTCGATGGGTTTTGATCGGTTCGCAGGCGCTTCGGCCGAGGTCGGCGTGATGTTCATGGCGATTACGTTGGTCACCGGCAGTTTGTGGGGACGATTGACTTGGGGCGAGTTTTGGCAGTGGGACCCGCGTTTGACGACAACTGCATTTTTATTCGTCACATATATCGGTTATCTCGCGGTGCGACGCCTCGAAGGTTCTGTCGAGCAACGTGCCCGTCGTTCGGCCGTCGTGGCGATGTTGGCGGTGCTCGAGATACCGCTCGTGCATTTCAGCGTCGTGATCTGGCGCAGTCTGCATCAGGGTGCGACAGTTTTGAATCCGAGCGGCGATGTCAAAATGGATGACTTGATGTTGTTCACTTTATTCAGCGGTGTGGTCGGCTTCACGCTTGTGTTTATCTGGCTCGTTTTACATCGCCAGCGCACGATGTTGCTGGTCGATATTGCGAACAACCAAGGTCTCGACTCGGCAATTGTCGCGCGACGCGCCGAAGGGTCGGCAAATAAATGAAAGACGCCGGATTTATTTTTGGTTCATACATTGTGACGCTTGGGGCGATCTTGATATTTGCAGTTTCAACTTTGCGTAGTGCTCAAAAGTCGTCGCAGTCGGTGACCGACGAAGATAAGACCTGGTTGTAGTGGACTTAACCCCAAGGCCGTCAGAGCCTGCTAAAAAGCCGCGCAAGTGGTTGCCGATTATTTTGTTGTCGTTAGTTGGCGTGGGCGGCGTAGTTATCGTCACCCAGTTTTTAAGATCGGCGATCGACTATTACTGCAATGTTGATGAGATCGGCATACGCAGTGGTTGCGAAGAAGCAACTCGCTTGCGAGTACAGGGCACAGTTGAAGAAAATTCGTTGCAAAAAATTGGAGGTAAAACCAGTTTCGTGATGACGTTCAACAACAAATCGATAAATGTTGTTTATTCTGGTGACCCTGGCGGTGTTTTTCAAGAGTGCATTTCGGTTGTGGCCCATGGTCGCATGATTGACGACACTTTTGAATCGAATCGCATCGAAGTGAAACACTCAAATGAATATGCAGAGAAAAACGCTGACCGTATTGAGTCTTCTGGGAGCGCGGCATGTTCGCAAGCGCAGGGATGAGCGGCACGATTGGTCGTGCGTTTCTCTTAGTCGGTTTCATCGGCGCAGTTTTTGGTGCGTTCGCGGCATTTACCGGTGCACGCCGCAATGACCAACAGATAATTCGCTTGATACCAAGATTTTCGGTGCTCTCGTTCGCCGCCGCTACCGGTGCATTCGCAGCAATGGAATATGCGATGATCACCCGCGACTTCTCGCTGGCTTATGTGCAAAAAGTCGGCTCGTGGTCGACGCCTGCGCTCTATAACTTTGCCGCAGTCTGGAGCGCACTCGAAGGTTCGATCTTGATGTGGGTTCTTGTTTTGGCCGGTTACACATTGGCTGTCGCGTTTTGGGTGCGCAAGCGCATGCAAGACCTGATCGCATCATGGGCACTTGGCGTGATGTTCTTAGTCTTGGCGTTCTTTTTTCTCGTTTCATTTTTTCCGGCGAATCCGTTTGCCGTCGGTGCTCCTGGTGTGCTCGACGGCCCCGGCCCGAACCCGCTGTTGCAAAACCATGTCTTGGTGATGTTTCATCCACCGATTTTGTATTTGGGTTATGTCGGTGTCACGGTGCCGTTCGCATTTGCGATCGCCGCGTTGATCACAGGCCGGGTTGGTGAGG
>JAQCDY010000087.1 GCA_027729785.1 Actinomycetota bacterium
GATTTTCTAGTCGTCGGATTAGGCAACCCCGGCGCCAAATACTCGCGCACACGGCACAATGTCGGCTTCGAAACTATCGAAATTCTCGCGACACGTCTTAATACGACACTCAAAGCGGGTCGTGATCGTGCGCTCGCAGCCGAAGTCAACACAACGACAAATACGCAGACCAAACATCTGTTGTTGGCGATGCCGACGACTTTCATGAACGAATCAGGCAATGCAGTTGGAGCACTCGCCCGCCGCTACGCAATTGCTGATCCGTTAAAAATAATTATCGTGCACGACGAACTTGATTTGGAGCCTGGCATCGTCAAAATCAAATCTGGTGGTGGGCTCGCGGGCCACAACGGATTGCAGTCAATCAATCAACATTTGAAAACTCAAGATTTTTTGCGGGTTCGAATCGGAGTCGGAAAACCACCGTCCAAAGAACAAGGCGGAGACCATGTCTTGTCAAAAGTTCCGGCACACGAACGCGAACTACTCGACATTGCTGTGCAAGTTGCCGCGGATGCAGTGCAACTGATCGTCGCCGAAGGTCTCGATGCCGCAATGCGCAAGATCAACGCCCGCTGAGCGAACCCGAATATGACGGCTCTCAGCGCCCTCGCGCCAACTCTTGGTTTTGAGCCGGCGCTAAGCGCCGCACTCGGCGAACAAAGCGCATCGATAATTTGTGCCGACCACGCGTGGCCATTGCTGCTGGCGGGTCTTGCCCAGCGCACCGAAAATGAAATCGTCGTCGTCGCTACACCCACTGGGTTGATGGCCAATCAGTTGCGCGACGATCTAGTTGCTTTCTTGCCCGAGCGAGATGTTGCCCTGTTTCCCGCATGGGAGACCTTGCCGTTTGAACGCGTCAGCCCAAATTGCGAAACCATGGGTCGGCGCCTCGAAGTTTTATGGCGAATCAAAAATGACCCACCAAAAATAATCATCACTGGTGTGCGCGCGCTACTGCAACATCTGAGCAACACGGTTGTCGAGCCGCTTGAAATAAAACTGCAGTCACAACTCGACACTGAAGAACTCGTCGCCACACTGGCCAAGTTCGGTTATCGGCGTGAAGATATCGTCGAACATCGCGGAGAATTCGCCCGACGGGGCTCGATCATCGATGTGTTTCCGTCGACGGCCGACACGCCGATTCGCATCGACCTGTGGGGCGATGAGGTCGACCGACTGACGACTTTCAACGTCAACGATCAACGCAGCACAGAAGATCTGCCGAGCGTGCGCATCTTTCCTGCACGAGAATTGATCATCAACGAAACAGTCGCCAAAAAAGCACGGGCACTGATCGCCAAAGAACCTTGGGGGCAAGAAAACTGGGATCGCATCGCCGAAGCCATGACGTTCGACGGCATGGAATCTTGGTTGCCGTGGGTCGCAACCGACGACGAAGTACTTACTGATGTATGCAGCAAAAGTGCTGCGATGCACATCGTGCTCATCGAGCCGCGACGCATGCGCGACCGCGCACGCGATCTAATCGCCGAAGAAGACGACTTGGCTCGCGCACTGGCTTCGACTTGGTCGCGCGACCCCGAGCAAAAATATCCGCGCTTGCACTCGGAGATCGAGACATTTTTGAAAAACACCTCTGCCGAATCGATAATTTCGCTGAGCCCCGTCGCCGACTCGCCAAAGTCTTCGACGATCGTTTCGTCGACCTGGGGTCAAGCCACCGGCGACACCGAAGCACTCGCCAGTCGAATTTTGCGGCTGGTTACGAAAAAATTTCGTGTCGTAATTGCTGCCGATACGCCGAGTTCGGCGCAACGCTTCAACGAGGTGCTGACGCTTGAAGGCATCACTGTTCGCTCGCCCCAGCAAGATTCAAGTTCAGTTGCAAGTCCTGGCGTGTCGATAATCGTTGTCCCACTGCACAGCGGCTGCGTGCTCAACGACTATGAACTGGCGATCATCACCGAAAGCGATCTGACGGGTCGCCGTCGCACGCATCGCAACATCAAACCACCCAAGCGCAGTTCGTCGAGCATCTTCCAAGACTTGAAGCCCGGCGATCACGTCGTACATCATGTGCACGGAGTCGGCAAATATCTCGGCATGACCAAACAGTCAATGGGTGGTGTCGAACGCGATTATTTACATTTGCAATACAACAACGGCAACCTCTATGTGCCGACCGATCACATCGACGCAATTCGTCAATACATCGGCGGCGAAGCCCCAACACTCAATCGCATGGGAGGTTCAGATTTTGCACGAACCAAATCGCGCGTGCGCAGTGCAGTGCGCGAGATCGCCCAAGAACTCGTCGTGCTTTATCAACGCCGAGTATCTGCCGCGGGTCACGCATTTGCGCCGGATACTGCGTGGCAAGACGAAATGGAGGCGGCATTTCCGTTTGTTGAAACCCCAGACCAACGCACGGCGATTATCGACACCAAGGCAGACATGGAGCGCGAAGTTCCGATGGATCGTCTTGTCTGCGGTGATGTGGGTTTTGGCAAGACAGAGGTCGCCGTTCGCGCCGCATTCAAATGCATGCAAGATGGCAAACAAGTCGCGGTGCTCGTGCCGACAACACTTCTGGCTGCACAGCACGGCTCGACATTTGCCGCAAGATTTGCTGGCTACCCGATTCGCGTCGAAGTCTTGTCGCGGTTTTTGACGACTGCTCGTGCAAAAAAAGTTATCCAGCAACTTGCCACCGGTGAAATTGATTGTGTGATCGGCACTCATCGGCTTTTGCAAGACGGCGTCAAATTCAAAGATCTGGGTCTGCTGGTCGTTGACGAAGAGCAACGTTTTGGCGTGCAACACAAAGAGCAAATGAAACAACTCAAGACAAACGTCGACGTGCTGACGCTCACCGCGACGCCGATACCCCGCACGCTCGAAATGAGCCTCGTCGGCATTCGTGATTTGTCGCTTCTGCACACGCCGCCTGCCGACCGTCAGCCAATTCTCACTTTTGTCGGCGAAGAAGACGACAGGGTTGCAACCGAAGCAATTCGCCGTGAACTTTTGCGCGATGGCCAGGTGTTCTGGGTTCACAACCGTGTCAAGACGATCGAAGATAGGGCGCGCACTCTGCGCGAACTCGTGCCTGAGGCACGCATTGTCGTGGCACATGGACAAATGGACGAGGCCGTACTTGAACAAAGCGTGCAAGATTTCTGGGAGGGTAAATACGACGTGCTCATTTGCACGACGATCATCGAAAGCGGCATCGACATGCCCACGGTTAACACGCTCGTCGTCGAGCGTGCCGACTTGCTCGGTCTGGGACAGTTGCACCAACTTCGTGGACGCGTCGGTCGCAGCGGACAACGCGCGTATGCATATCTGTTTCATCCGCGCGATCGTGCACTTTCAGAAGATGCCTACGAAAGACTGCGCACGATTGGCGAGGCCACAGAACTAGGTAGCGGATTCAAAATTGCGATGCGCGATCTCGAGATTCGTGGCGCTGGCAACTTGCTCGGCGAGGCACAAAGTGGGCACATCGCTGCGGTGGGTTACGACTTATATTGTCAACTCGTCACCGAGGCAGTCGCCGAGATGAAGGGCGAAGCGCCACAAGTGGTCGTCGAACTCAAAATTGATGTGCCAATCACTGCATTTTTGCCGAACGATTATGTCACCAAAGCAGAACTTCGACTTGACGCATATCGTCGACTCATCGCTGTCAAGTCGCACGCCGATGTCGAGGACATTCGCAACGAATGGCAGGACAGATATGGCGAACTACCCGAACAGGCCAAAGCGCTGCTTGTAGTTGGCGAGTTGCGCGCCGAATGCCACCGAATTGGATTGCGCGAGATCGTCGTCGCCGACAATCGCGCTCGCCTCGCACCAATAACGCTGAAAGCCAGCGAGGCGATGCGCCTTGCGCGTTTGTCGCCGACTGCGACATATCGCGAGCAAACTGGCGAGCTCAACATCGCGATTCCGCGGGGGCAAGACACGGCGACATATCTGGTTGGGTTCATGCGAGAACTTGTAGAACCGCAAGAACTAGTGTGATTCCGATGAAAAGCAAGCAGAATCTTGTGACCAGCGCAATGCTCTTGGCGACGCTGACACTTTTCGTGTCGGCATGTGGTGCAACTTCCAACGCTGCAGCCGAAATCAACGGCAGAAAAATCTCGCGATCAGAGCTTGAACTGACAGTCACTGGACTCAGCGAAGTAGGTCAAGCACCAATAGTCGACGGAGAAGTTGACGGCGAAACTGTGCGCAGCATTCTCTCGGCGTTGGTTCAGGGTGCAGCCACCGACCAGTTGCTCAAAGAATACGGTCAAGAAATTACATCTGCTGATCGCGACACGATCGAAGCCCAGATTTCTCAAAATACCGACACTTCGACTTACACGCAGCACCTGAAAGATTTGATCATCGAATTGAATGCGGGTTCACTCGCACTCGGGCGAGTCATAGCGCCCGATGCCAAGAAGGCCGCCGAAATGTATGACAAGGCGCCTGCGTCGCTGGGTGTTTTGTGCGTTCGCCATCTCGTTGTCGAAACTGAAGCAACTGCCAACGAAGCACTTGCAAAGTTTGCCGATGGCACAGAATTTGCGGAACTTGCTGGTGAGTTTTCAACCGAGCCAAACGCCAAAGAATCTGGTGGCGCACTCGGCGGCGCCGATAATGCATGCATCACATTGACCGAATACCAAAGCGGTTTCGATAATGATTTTACGGCAGGCGCGATGATGGCAAAACCCGGCGTTGCATACGGACCAGTCAAATCGAGTTTCGGCTATCACGTAATCTACGTGCGACCGTTTGTTGAGGTCGCCGAAGATATCTCGAAACTCTTGGCGACAAGTGCGGGCGCCAATTTGCTGAACGGCTACGTTGCCACATCAAAAATTAAAGTTGACTCGATGTATGGCGTTTGGAACGCTGCCCGCGGTGGCATCGTCACAAGCTAAGCGAGACAAGTGGTTTCGCGCATGACAGCGCTAATCACGGTCGTTGGTTTAGGGCCGGGCTCGCCTGATGCAATAAACCAGCAAACTTTGCGGGCGATCAACGATGCGACGCATCGATATATTCGCACGATGCGCCATCCAAGCGCTCATCTTGTTGCAGACGCCGTGAGTTTCGACGACGAATACGAAAAACATGAAAAGTTCGATTATGTGTATCGGGCAATCGCCGGTCGGTTGGTAATTGAGGCACAAAAACATGGAAATATTTTGTATGCCGTGCCTGGCTCGCCTCTTGTGCTCGAACACACGGTGCAACTTTTGCTGCAAGACAAATCTGTCACCACGACACTGATTCCGGCGATGAGTTTTCTTGACGTTGCTTGGAGTGCGCTGCAGATCGACCCAGTCGATGCCGGTGTGCGACTAATTGACGGTCATCGTTTTGCTGAACTCGCAGCCGGCGAGACCGGTCCGCTACTCGTGGCTCAGTGTCACGCCAATTGGGTGATGTCGAACATCAAGTTGGCTCACGAATCGGCAAGCGGCGACGAACCTGTCGTGATTTTGCATCACCTCGGTCTTGCTGACCAGAAAACTATTCATACAACTTGGCAGAACATTGACCGCGAAATCGAACCTGATCATCTGACTTCGATTTATATTCCAAAACTTTCAGAGCCAATCGCCGGAGAACTT
>JAQCDY010000088.1 GCA_027729785.1 Actinomycetota bacterium
CCTAAAACTGGCGGCCTGGGGCGGTGTTAGACTGTCTGAATCATGACCCGCAACGCCAATGGGCGTTTTCGTAGGACGGTGTCACCTCTAACTGGTGCCATCTGTTGCGTTTCCCTCGTTTTGGGGCTGGCCCCTGCGACGGCTGGGGCGACTGGCGTAGTTGGGGCGAACCGGCTGGTGCAGACATCCGACCAGAAACAGCGCGAAGTCGAGGCGATTCTTGACGAACTAGATCGGCTTGAAGAGCAGATGGACATTCTGGCTGAAGATTACGCCGATGCAATCAACGACGGCATTGAACTGAACAAAGAAATCGCCGCAACTGTCGGCCGGATTAAAGCCAAAGAAATCGAACTCGCCGTAATGCAGGCGCAACTGCAAAATGTTGCGCTCAAAACCTTCGTTGGCAGGTCGGTTTCAAATAGTTTGGCCAGCATTTTGAGTTCGACTGGCACCCTGTCTGACGCGGTGCGCCGTTCGTATCTGACATCTGTCGCATTGAACACAGGTGTGAGCGGTCTTGACTCATTGCAAGGTGTGATTGAAGATATTGCTCGCGAACGTAAGCAACTTGAATCACAACGCACACGCGCAGGTGGCATTGCCGACTATACCAAAAAGCGACTCGCGGCTGCCGAAGCCAGCGCAAATGTTTATTCGGCAAGACAAGCACAGGCATTGCGCGATTTGGGCGATTTATTGCGCGGCGAGCAAAGTCGTCGTGCCAAAGCGGCACTTGAAGATGCAGTACGGCAAGCAAAAGAGTTCACGAAGACCAAATATTCGAATATTCCAGCGCCGTCATCGGCTGCAGGCACCGCAGTGAAGGCGGCACTTTCGCAACTTGGAGTGACCTATAAATTTGGGGCGCTTTCGCCTGGTGTGGCGTTCGACTGTTCTGGTCTGATGGTTTATGCGTGGTCAAAAGCCGGCGTGGGTATTCCAAGATCGTCGCGTTCGCAATATTCGGCACTGACGAGAATTCCGACTGGGGCGGCACAACCAGGTGACTTGATCTTCTCGCGAAACCCAGTCAGCCATGTGGGCATGTATCTAGGTAACGGACAAATGATTGCATCGCCACGTACTGGCGATGTCGTCAAGGTGTACGCCGTGAGTTGGTCAAAGATAACTGGTGTAGGTCGACCGAAATAAATTTCGGTGCATAAGTTGCGTGTAAGTTAGTGGCGATGAACGGTTGGTCGCGCTCAAAGTTTTCGAATGACGGTATAACCCACGAAGCTTTTCGCAAAGGATCTGGGCCAGTTGTAATTATTGTTCATGAGATACCCGGCATCACACCAACAGTCGAAAAATTTGCCGACGAGGTTGTAGCCGCGGGTTTCACAGTGGTAATGCCGCTATTGGTTGGCAACTTTGGTGATCCACCGAACAGCAAATACATGGCGAGTTCTGCGGCAAAAGTTTGCATTTCGCGCGAATTCACGACGATGGCGCTGAACAAGACATCGCCGATCATCTCATGGTTGCGCGAACTTGCAAAATATTTGCACGCAGAAATTGGTGGCAAAGGTGTTGGCGCAGTCGGCATGTGTTTTAGTGGCGGTTTTGCGCTCGGCATGATGGTCGATGACATCATGTTGGCGCCAGTTTTATCGCAGCCGAGTTTGCCGTTCGCTCTGGGCACAAAACGTTCGGCAGATTTGAATCTCTCACCACAAGACACGCGCCGAATTGCGCAACGCGCCGCAGCAGGCTGTCAGGTTTTGGGGCTGCGCTATAAAGGTGACCGCCTTGTAGGCACCCGTTTTGCCGAGTTGCACGAGTTGCTCGGAGATGCGTTTATCGCCGTCGAGTTTGATTCGACTTCAAAGTCTGATCATGCGGTGTTGACCGAGCAACGCCAAGAACTCGGTGTGCAGCGAGTGCTTGAGTTTTTGAAATTAAAACTGCTCTAAGATTCGAACTTTGAATTTGGGGTCTTTGAACGACTTCAGTGCTTTAATCGGATCAGTTCGGTTAAGCAATAGATGCCTGGCAAGTCGACCCTTTGCTGCTTTTGCATCATGACCGCCAGCAGTGCCTGACTTTGTGGCCAAGTCGATATGCAGATAATTGTTGATCAACTTATCGTCGGCGACAAATGCTGCTGAGTGTTCTTGGGGCAGCAAGTTAATCATGACCGCGCCCGCGCAATATTTGTTGAGCAAGCGAGAGAGTTCATCGCGCCACCAAGATGAAAGTTTGCCCATGGGGGCGAGACTCGCGCCGATCTTCAAGCGATAATCGGGCGTTGGATCGCCAGCCGCAACAAGACCAAGCAAACCAGAAACGATCACGATATTTTTGTCGGCAACTTTTTGAAGCGCGAGAGGCAACGAACCGAGATCAAGATGATCCCAGACGACGCCCGTATAGCGTTGCGACGCGGGCAATGTGTTCGCACCGCGCAGGGCGAGGTTTGCTTGTTGGGCTCGCGCAAGATGTGCACCAGAAACACCAAGAAGTTTTGGCGAACCACCGCGCACATCGCGTAACGCCGCAATAACGGTTGCGCGCTGTTTGCCGAGCGACTTGCCAAAAGTGCCACTTGACTCTGTGAACTTTGTGCCAGTTTTGCCTGACAACGCTTTGCCTTCAGATGGCGGCAGCAAAATAATTAGTTTTTTGTTACTAGTCACGAACCAAGATTCTGCCTCACGAGACACCGTAATAGTCGCATACCGTGCGCCTAGTCTGCAGGGGTGGTGTCAGAGAAAAAGTCATTAGACATTGCGTCGCTTAACCCCGACCAGCAAGACGCGGTATTGCACCCGAGTGGGCCGCTACTGGTCGTTGCGGGTGCGGGTTCAGGCAAGACGCGGGTATTGACGCATCGCGTCGCGCACCTTATTAATCAGGGCACGCACCCGATGCGAATTTTGGCGATCACGTTCACCAACAAGGCAGCCGGTGAGATGCGCGAACGAGTCGAGGCACTCGTTGGCAAAGTTGCCGAGCGCATGTGGGTCAGCACATTTCATGCCGCGTGTGTGCGAATTTTGCGTGTGCAAGCTGAGCAGATTGGATATCCGAAAACATTTTCAATTTACGATCAGTCGGATGCACAGCGTTTGGTGAGTTACGTCATTCGCGATCGCGGATTAGATGCCAAGCGGTTTCCGGCGCGCGGTGTGCACGCTCGAATCAGCCGGTGGAAAAACGAGTTGATTTCACCTGATGAAGCGTTGTCGAACGCCGACAATGTGTTCGACACGAAATACGCCGAGATTTATTCCGAATATCAATCGCGATTGTTGAAAGCTGGGGCGATGGACTTCGACGATTTGTTGATCAACACGGTGAAACTGTTTCGCGAACATAAAGATGTCTTGGCGCAATATCAACAACGCTTCGAACATATTTTGATTGACGAATATCAAGACACGAATATCGCGCAAAACGCGATCGTGATGATGTTGGCAGACGCGCACCACAATGTTTGTGTGGTTGGCGACACCGACCAATCGGTCTATCGCTTTCGCGGTGCAGACTTCAGAAATATTCTGCAGTTCGAGACGGCGTTCCCTGAAGTCACGGTCGTGGTTCTGGCGCAGAACTATCGCAGCACGCAAACCATTTTGGATGCGGCAAACGCAGTTATTACCAACAACGCCGAACGCAAACCCAAAGAACTCTGGACCGAACTTGGCAAAGGCGATCGCGTCGTGCGCTTCTATGCCGACGACGAATACAACGAAGCCAATTGGGTGATCTCACAACTCGCGCAGATGAAAAAGAGTGATGGTCGCGAGTGGCGCGAGATGGCGGTGTTTTATCGCACCAACGCCCAGAGTCGAATCTTGGAAGAGAGCCTGATGCAGGCGGGTGTGCCATACAAAGTTATTGGTGGCACTCGGTTCTATGACCGTCGCGAAATCAAAGATGCATTGGCATATATTCGTTGTGCGGCGAACCCACTCGACGAAGTCAGCCTGAAGCGAATTTTGAATGTGCCAAAGCGTGGCATCGGCGACACGACAGTTGACCGCCTCGATGCCTATGCCAATAAAGAACAGATCGCATTTGCGATTGCTCTGCGTCGAACCGCAGATGCAGGTATCGGAGCCGCTGCAGCCAAGGGCATCGCTGGTTTCGTCGCTTTGATCGACGACCTCGAGTCGCGTTTGGGGCAAGGGCCTGGGCCCGTGTTGCGTCACGCGCTCGAGGCCAGCGGTTATCTGAGCGAGTTGCAGGCCGAGGGCACCGTCGAATCAGATGGTCGTTATGAAAACTTGGCAGAACTGATCGGCAGCGCCAGTGAGTTCACTCAAGTCGACGAATTTTTAGAGCAAGTGGCGCTGGTCGCCGACACCGATCAAATTGACTCAGACAATCACGTCACGCTGATGACTTTGCATTCAGCCAAGGGACTCGAGTTTCCTGTCGTGTTTATCGTTGGCATGGAAGAAGGCATCTTTCCCCATAGTCGCGCCTTGAACGACCAGAGTGAACTCGAAGAAGAGCGTCGCTTGGCGTATGTCGGCATCACTCGAGCCAAAGAAAAATTGTTCTTGACGCATGCCTGGAGCCGAAATCTTTATGGTTCGTCGCAGTACAACCCGCCGTCACGCTTCTTGGATGAAATTCCTGGCGAGTTGTTGCAACGCGAAGGCAGCGTTGACTCTGGGGCCGATGAGGGTCGTGGCAGCTATCGACCAAGGCCCGAGCAGAATACCGGCAAAAAAATCGAGTGGACTCGGGCGACGGTGCCAAAATATCGACGCGAAGGCGAAGCGGTTGGCGACCTGACTGGCGCAAACTCTGGGTTGAAAGTTGGTGACGACGTCGAGCATCCGTCGTTTGGTGAAGGGGTAATCGTCAACATTCGTGGCTCTGGTGAATCGATAGAAGCAACTATCGAGTTCGTAAACCACGGTAAAAAACATTTAGCCCTGGCGTGGGCACCGCTCAAAAAAATCAATTAGTCAAATTGTTGGCATGCAGATTTTTAGTCGGCGCGTAAATCGATCAATAGAGTTTTCAAGTTTTCGACAATTGGTCGTACATCAAGCGGCAACTGCAACTCTTTGACGTCGAGTGTGCGACCTTCGCAGTCCGTAAAATTTCGAGAGTCTTGAATGTGCTCAACAAGGCACGCCTCATCACGGTCAGCGGGGTAGGCGTAATAAACCTGCCAGCCTTTGGCTGGGTCGTCGCCCAGGTGATCAATCACGATGGATCTTTTGCCGGTTGAGTCGCGCAAGTCTGGATAAAGAATCGGGCCACCTTCGCTGACCAGTTTTGCAATATCGTCAACTCGACCAATTTCGAAAGTTTGTGGGATTGTTTCTGGGTTGCGTTGACGATTGTCGGTGGCCATGCCGGCGAAAATCCAAGTCACACCGAATAAAACCGCGAACCCGAGAATGCCCCCGACAACTGGCGCAACTGCGCGACTAATTGGCGATGTGAATTCGATACGGCGCATGTCGTAAGGTTATTGAGTCGTGAAACGAAATTATCGCGTAGTCGTCGCAAAGCCTGGCCTTGATGGCCATGACCGTGGGGCCAAGACGATCACCCGTGCGCTGCGCGACCACGGTTTTGAGGTCATTTA
>JAQCDY010000089.1 GCA_027729785.1 Actinomycetota bacterium
TTTTCACGCGGATTCGCTGCACGCGACTGCACTTCGCCGATGAAATACTCGACGATGCTGCGGAAACTCTTCATGCGACGTTCTGAATCCGTAATGTTTTCAAGTGCGCCTCGCACCCAATCGGTGAATTCGTCTTCCATCGTCAATGGCACACCGAGCATTTTTGAAATCACTCGCACCGGAATATGTTGCGCGTAATCGCTGGCCGCATCGGCAACACCTTTGTCAATGAACTCGTCAATCAACGCATTGCACAAATCGCGCGTACCCGGCTCGTATTGCGCAACTGACTGCGGTGAAAACACCGGCAAGATCAAACGATGCCAATGATGATCTGGTGGATCACTTGTGATCGGCGGCGCGCCGACGGCCGCATACGGGCCTTCGCTGCGCCCGGCGGCTGGTGGCATCACCAAGATTTGGCGCGACGTAAATGTCTCGTACTCTTGGGCGATTGCGACAACGTCGTCGTAACGCGTTGGCAACCATGAACCCTCGTAACGCTCGGTGTGCGCAATCGGACACTGCGACTCGCGAATCTCGCTATAGCCCGGGTACGGATTCTTTATGAATTCTGGTTCAAAGATGTCGTAGTCGGTTAATAAATCTTTAACTGGTTTTTGTGTGTCGGTCATTGTCGGCTCATTTCTGTCTATTCGGTGATTGTGATTGCACGTTCAGGACAATTTGATTCGGCGCGACGAGCCTTGCCATGCAAAGCCTCGGGCACATCGCCAGTGATCAAGATTTTTGCGTTGCCAATTTCGTCGCTGCCAAAAATTTCTGGCGCAGCAATCGCACACATTTGGTGGCCATGACACGAGTCATAATCGAGCGAGATCTTCACGACTTCAGACTAGTTATGCTCAGCATACGACTGCGAGCCGCAAGAATTTAGCGTTTTATTTGACTCGTTCGAGACGGACAGTAAAAAATGTGCTGTATTCCCACATCAAGTGTTGGCCATCAAGCCAACGCTTGATCTCGACACCGTCAAAACCGCGCGGTCGCAAAATCAAGACATCACCCTCAAAAGTCGCAGCAACCGATATTGGCGTTTTGAAATCTGCGGCCATCACATCGTTGACACCATTTTCAAAGGTGCCATCGGCATACATGTCGTGCACCACACCACCAGCGGTGATCACAACACGATTGCCAGCCTGCTCAATGCGTTCGAGATGTTGCCAAACTTTTAGAGTCGATGGCGCGACTTCGCCATTGACACGAACATCGATCGCCCGCCATAATCCACGAAAATCAGCAACACCTACTGACAGCGAATCGGTGCAGTTTGCCAAAATCGGTGGCGGCATCTGCTCGCCATAACCACCCGGCGGTGTAGACGCTTTTGGGATTTCAAGAACACTCGGCATGCCGTAAGGCTAGACCTGAGAAGCGCGGCCCGCCCAATATGGTGCGCGCAGATCTCGCTTCAAAATCTTGCCTGAACCGGTCTTGGGCAATTCGTCACTCCACGAGACTGAACGCGGCACTTTGTAACTCGCCAAATGCACGCGTGCATAAACATTAACATCGGCCTCGGTCAGCGTCGAGCCTGGGCGACGAACAATTACCGCGTGCACCATCTCTCCCCACTCTTCATCCGGAACGCCGAACACAGCAGCCTCATAAATTTCGTCGTGATTCTCGAGCACGCCTTCAATCTCAGCCGGGTAGATATTCATGCCCGCCGAAATAATCATGTCTTTCTTGCGATCACATATATATAGGTATCCCTCTTCGTCGCGGTAGGCGATGTCGCCGACGGTTTGGTATCCGTGCTTCTGGTCGGCAACATATTTGTCGTGTTGCTTGTAATAGTCGGCAAACACCGACGGGCTCTTGACATACAACTCACCAGGATGTTGCGGGCCAAAACCCGTCACCTCATTGCCCTGATCATCGAATAATTTGACTTCAACAAGTGGCGATGGCTTGCCGCACGAACCAGGTTTGCGCAACTGGTCTTCGGGCAGAAGCACGCAATTGACACCAAGTTCAGTCGAACCGTAGATCTCGTATAGCGAAATCGCAGGAAAGTAATCGAGATACATTTTCTTGAGCGTCATGCTCCACGGTGCAGCATTGGCGACCATGCACCGCATCGACGAAACATCGTATTTTGTTTTAACTTCGGCCGGCAGATTGCAAATCATTCGAATCGGTGTCGGTGCGCTAAAAGTGGTTGATGCTTTATATTTATCGACCAAGCGCAACCAATCTTGCGGATCAAATTTGTGCTGTGTAACAATCGTCTGACCGAACGCCAACGCCGAATACATAAAACCACCAGGTCCACTGTGATAGAGCGGGCCGGTTGTCAGATAAATATCATCTTGTGTCGCGCCAAGCAACATTGCGAGAGCAAAACCTTGCTCTGGGCTCGCGCGTGAGGTGCGCAAAGCACCTTTTGGTTTGCCCGTGGTGCCTGATGTGTAGATCATCACTGCACCTGGATCGCGATCTACCGGAATTTCTGGCTCGAGCGGCGATGCCTGCGCCATCAACGCGTCGCATGATTGCATTTTTTCTGGTGCTGCGCCGTCGTAGACGAGAACCTGTTTGATTTTCGGAATGCGATCCGCTATTCGTTGAAACATCGGCGCATAGTCGGCGTCAACATAAACAACCGTGGCATCACAGTGATCGGTGACATACGCGGCTTCGTCGTCGCTCAATCGATAATTGAGTGGCACCGCGGTGATGCCGAGTTTTCGTGCAGCATTCGTCATCACGACTACGCCGGCAGAATTCGGACCGCACCAAATAACTTTTTGTCCAGCTTCTGTTAACCCGACATCTATCAAGACGTTTGCCAAACGATTTGATTCTTCGTTGAGTTGCTTCCACGTCAGCGTTCGAATTTTGCCGTCTGGTCGGTCATCGATCACCGCCATCTTGTCGGGTTGCGACTGCGCGTATCCAACCAAAAAATCAACCATGCACATCCAAGATAGTCAAGGTATGACTCGTAGCCTAAATGGCTGTGATTCTGATCGACGCCCAAGGCCTAAAAGCCTCTCGACCGAATCGACCGTTATTTGACGATATTTCGTTGACTCTCAGCGACGGCGATCGCATCGGCGTCGTTGGATTAAACGGCTGCGGCAAAAGCACTCTGTTGCGAATTTTAAGTGGCGACTACTCGCCAGATTCGGGCGTCGTTCGATACGGTCGCGGCGCACGCATTGGCATGCTCGCTCAACAACCTGTGTTGCCACGCGGTTCGGTGCGCGATGCAGTCTCTGAAGATTGGCGCGGCGAGGCGATGCTTGACCGCCTTGGTATGTCGGGTTTGATCGACGCGCAAACAAACGAGCTCTCAGGCGGCCAACAAAAACGCGTTGCACTCGCAAAACTTCTCGTTAGCGAGTGGAATGCATTAATTCTTGACGAGCCGACGAACCATTTAGATCTAGATGCGATTGCATATCTTGAAGAATGGTTGGCAAATTATCGTGGTGGATTAGTTCTGGTAACGCACGACAGGCACGTGCTTGATCGCGTGACAACAAAAGTTCTTGAGATCGATCGTGGTCACGCATATTTGCACATGCCAGCGAATCGCAATGCTGGTTCGGGCTACGCCGCATATCTCGCCGCACGAATTGAACGTGAAGAACAAGCAGCGACTGCCGAGCAGCGCCGCCGAAACTTGGCGCGAACCGAACTTGCGTGGTTGCGTCGCGGTGCACCGGCTCGCACGACTAAACCCAAAGCGCGAATTGCTGCGGCGACAGAATTGGTTAATCGCCGACCAGAGGCTGCTGCACGATCTGGAGAAATTGGTTTGTCGCTAGGCAATCAACGACTCGGATCAAAAGGTGTCGAACTGCACGGCGTCGGATTCTCGTGGCCGACTTCAAAAGGTGCAAATGATTCGGGTGGCGCACTGGTGTTGAACGCGTTTGATCATGAGCTTGAACCCGGCGATCGACTCGGCATCGTTGGACCAAACGGCGCGGGCAAAAGCACTTTGCTCGATCTGATTGCGGGTCGGCTCAAACCGACACATGGTCACTTAGATATCGGCAGCACAGTGAAGATTGGTTACTACGACCAACTCGGGCGCGAACTGAATGTAAATCAGCGCGTGCGCGAAGCAGTTGCCGGCGACAAAGGTCAGCCATCGATTGAAGACAATCAGTTGATGCGCCAATTTTGGTTTGACGGTGACACGCAATATGCACCAATCTCGACGTTGTCTGGTGGCGAGCGCCGACGACTGCAACTTTTGTTGACGCTGATCGAACAGCCCAACGTTTTGTTGCTTGACGAGCCGACAAACGATTTAGATCTCGACACTCTGCGTGCCCTCGAAGATTATTTGGATGAATGGCCGGGCATTGTCGTTGTAGTTAGTCACGACCGAGTTTTTCTTGATCGAACAGTTATTGATGTGCTCGCGCTCGACGGTGTCGGTGGTGCGGCAGTTGTACGCGGCGGTGTAGCTGGCTGGCTAAAACAACGAAAGTCGGCACCAACCGAACAAATGTCGGGCGCACAACGCGGCAAATTAATTGCAACTCCGACAATTGCGGCAACAGAACTTGCACAAAAACCCAAATCAACAAAGAGCCCGAGCACGTTGCGACGAATGGTCGCGCAATCTGAAACTGCGCTCGCAAAAGCCACTGCCGAACTCGAAAAAATCACTGCACAAATGTCGGCTGCTGGCAACGATCACGTGAAACTTGCAAAAATTAGCGAAGAACTCGCCAAGGCACAAGCAAAAGTTAATGCTGCCGAAGAAACATGGCTTGCACTCGCCGCCGAAGCCGAATAGATATAGGATTTGGCAGATGATTGACAAAAAGTCTTCACGACGAGCATTTTTTTCGGCAACGGTTGCGTCATTTGCTTGGCTGATTGTCGGCGACCGTGCATCGGCTGCAACACCTGCGATAAAAGCCGGCATGCCATGCAAAGTAAAGGGTCGCAAGCGCAAAGTCAATGGCGTCACCTTTGTCTGCCGCAACGCCAAAGGCAAATTGGTGTGGCGTCGCAAACCAGGCAAAGCGGCCGCAAAAATTGTGGCGGTGCGTGTGCTTGAGAGTTCGGCGCTCGATCTTGGTAGTACAAAAGTTGTAGACGTGCCAGCACCAAACGGCGGCACAACTGGCGTTGTTTTGACTCGCACCGATGCGGGCATTACTGCGTTGCGAGTTAATTGCACTCACCAGGGGTTTCCGGTTGGTCGAGTTGGTGCTGTTCTCGAATGCGAACTTCACGGCTCTCGATTTAATCCCGAGACTGGTGCGGTCATCAACGGACCAGCAGCCCGCCCACTAACTCGCTACGAAGCAACCGAAACTAACGGCGGCATCTACGTGACTGTTACTAGTAACTAACGCGCGAAGCGCACCAAAAACTCGAGCAAGCCACGGTCGACAACGAGAATTCCCGAAATACTCGGGTCTGGTATCGACCAATCTGTAAACACAATCTGAATT
>JAQCDY010000090.1 GCA_027729785.1 Actinomycetota bacterium
ACACAATCGTCACAGGCAGAACTTGCCCGCATCACACAAGATTCGCAATCGACGACTAAAACATCGGCCAGCGCATCGGTGTTATGAGATACAGCGTCGCTGACAACTTTGATTTGGGGGAAATCTTGCACGAACTTTGCTCCTTTTGGGTTTTGATGTTGTGATACATCTTCAACATTGCCCGAAGCCTGTTGCAGGGTTAAATATCGAAAAGTTCAGCCCCTCGTTGCGCAACCCGCAAAACCATTTTCGTACCACTGTTGGGTAACGCACTATCGATTCGTTGCGCATCACGCCGATCAACCATCGCCGCAATCGTTGGCCCAGAACCCGACAGCCATGCACACCACGCGCCAGCATCAACTGCGGTTTGCAGCACCAATTTTGAATTAGGCAATTTGACCAATCGCAAATCTTGATGCAGACGATCTCTAGTGGCGACGGATAACGCGCCAATATCACCGGCTGCGAGCGCAGCAACCAATAGCGCGGTATGCCCGATGTTGAAGACTGCATCTTCGAATTTGACGCTCGCGGGCAATTTGGTCCGCGACTCTTTTGTTGAAGTTTGTTGCTCTGGCACCCAAACGATAATTGCGGGGTCAAGAGGCGTTGGTATTCGCACGGCAAAACCATCGACGCTGGCGACGAAACCACCGAACATCGACGCTGCAGCATTGTCGGGATGTCCTTCAAGTTCGCTCGCGACACGCATGATCTCGGGCTTTGCTTGGTCAAATTTTTCTGGTTCAGCACCATTTTTTTCGGCGTGAGCCAAAATGCAACCCGCGACCCGCGCAGCACCACTAAAACCAAGACCCTTGCCCATCGGCATCTGCGATCGCACCCATAAATCTTTCGTGCCACCACAATGGCGAAATGCAACTGTTAGCGGATGATTTTTGTCGGCTTCGTTCGACTCGGCGGGAGCATTGCCAAACCCCGCCTCGAGGTGCAAATCAAGCGCCATCCCCAAGACATCAAAACCAGGGCCAAGGTTTGCCGAACTTGCTGGCACGCGCACGGCTATTGATCGTTGCGAGTTGCTCATTGCTTATTGCGCCATCTGTTTTGCGGCGTCAGTGCTGACGCGAATCAATTCATCCAGGACGTCACGGGCCGCACCAGAGTCGATTGATTGGAACGCAATTTCGAGTCCTTGACGCATATCGTTTGCTTTTCCGGCGACAACAATTCCGGCGGCCGCGTTTAGCGCGACGATATCTCTGACAGCACCGTGCTCGCCGTCTAACAAGTCGCGAAAAATCTTGGCATTGTCTTTGGGTGATCCACCTCGCACGGCGGCAACATCTGCTTGCGCAAGTCCGAGCGCCGTTGCCTCAATTTCAAACTCACGCATTTTTCCGCCGTTCACTTCAACCACTCTGCATGGTCCGCCGAGCGATAGTTCGTCCATCGAGCCATAACCATGAACAATCCATGCGCGATTCACGCCGCGTGTTGCGATTGCTTTGGCCATTACGTTGGCAGCTGTTGGGTCTCCGACGCCCACGACCATATAAGAAATGAGCGCAGGGTTGGCCATTGGTCCGAGCAAATTAAAAACAGTTGGCACGCCGATTTCGCGACGTGACGGGCCGGTAAATCTGAAGGCCGGATGAAACCTCTGGGCGAAACAAAAACCGAAACCGGTTTCTTCAACACACTTTGCCACGCCGACACCGTCAAGTTCGATCGCTACGCCAAGAGCCTCGAGCAAATCGGCGGCGCCACTTTTTGAAGATGATGCACGACTGCCGTGTTTGCAAACTGGAATCTTCGCACCAGCCACAACGAGACCAGCCATCGTTGAGACGTTCACCGAATGACTGTGATCGCCGCCGGTGCCGACGATGTCAAGTGCACATTGCGCAATTTCATCGGGCAAGAAAACGCGTTCGGCTGCACGACGCACCTCGGCCAACATGCCTTCAAGCTCAAGTTCAGTTTCACCCTTGGCCCGAAGCGCGACGATGAATGCAGTTATTTGCGACGGAGTCGCCTCACCCGACAGCACCGAGCGCATCGCCGCCCCGGCATGACTCGCGCTCAAATCTTTGCCCGCCAAAAGCTGCGAAATAACTATCGGCCAAGAGCCAGCCAACTCGATTTCGCTCATGTGAAGACTCGCTCAAGCGCTGCGACGGGTGCGCAACATTTTGCGACGTTCGCGGGCTGAAGCCCCACCCCACACGCCCTGCTTCTCACGACTATCGAGTGCATACGTCAAACACGCTATGCGCACTTTGCACTCGCTACAGACTGATTTTGCTTGGCTGCAGTTGTCCTCATTATCTGGGTAGAAAATCACGGGGTCTAGCCCTTGGCAGGCACCGTTGCTGCGCCAAGCCAGGTCGATTTCAGCCACACGAACCCCCTTGTTCTCGTCGTGAGAAAGACTAGAACTTGGTTGTCTCTCGGCACTAATCGGCAACGAGAGTCCGGCCGTTCAACAGCTTTTTGCCCGATTGTGATTTGCCGTGTGATTGGTCACAGACTCGGCCACCTGGCCAACAAAGTTTGCGTCGAGGGAGCAATTTAAAAGACCCCGATTCAACAGCCGCCACCAACGTCTGATCAGCGAACGGGTAGACAAAATTCATATCCAGATCTTCAGAGTTCTTGCCAGATTCATTTGACTTGTCGTTGCTTTGAGGCGAGACTAAGCGCATGTCAAACAATCAAACCAGCAGTTGCCCCTTTTCGGGCGGAGCATTCACTTCTTCAAACATGGGCCCTACGAATACAACTTGGTGGCCAAATCAACTCAACATCAGAGTTCTTCACAACAATCCAAAGGTCGGCGATCCGATGGATCCCAATTTCGATTACGCAAAAGAGTTCAAGTCACTTGATCTCGACGCGTTGGTAAAAGACCTCACCGACTTGATGACAGACTCACAAGATTGGTGGCCAGCCGACTATGGCCATTACGGACCATTTTTCGTCCGTATGGCGTGGCACGCTGCTGGTACATATCGAATTCAAGACGGTCGCGGTGGAGGCGGTGCGGGGATGCAACGCTTTGCGCCTACCAACTCTTGGCCAGATAACGGCAACCTCGACAAGGCACGACGTCTTCTATGGCCGATCAAGAAAAAGTATGGCAACAAAATTTCATGGGCCGACTTGATGATCCTCACTGGACATGTCTCGCTCGAAACAATGGGTTTCAAATCGTTAGGCTTCGCCGGTGGTCGCCCAGATGTTTACGAATCTGACGACACTTATTGGGGCACGGAAACAACCTGGCTTGCCGACGAGCGTTATTCGGGTGATCGCGAACTTGCGAATCCTTTGGCCGCGGTACAAATGGGTTTGATCTATGTCAACCCTCAAGGTCCAAACGGAGTAGCCGACCCGGTTGCTTCGGCACACGACATTCGTGAAACATTCGCACGTATGGCAATGAACGACGAAGAAACTGTTGCACTTGTTGCAGGCGGTCACACATTCGGCAAGGCACATGGTGCTGGCGACCCCGACAAATATGTCGGAGCAGATCCCGAGGCAGCGCCAATTCAGGCGATGGGTTTCGGTTGGTCGAACTCGATGGGTTCGGGTCACGGCGTAAACACAATTACCAGCGGCATCGAAGGTGCGTGGACCACTAACCCGACGAAATGGGATAACGAGTACTTCAAGATTCTGCTTGAGAATGAATGGGAGCTAACCAAAAGCCCAGCAGGTGCTCAACAGTGGATTCCCAAAGGTGGAGCCATGGCTGGCACCGTGCCAGATGCGCACGATGCTTCGCGAAAGCATGCACCGATCATGACAACAGCAGACCTCGCGCTGAAGTTTGATCCTGCTTACCTCAAAATTTCGAAAGACTTCTACGCCAATCCTGACAAGTTCGCCGACTCATTTGCTCGTGCTTGGTTCAAACTTCTCCATCGTGATATGGGACCAAAGGCTCGCTATTTGGGCAATTTAGTGCCAAAAGAAGACTTGATCTGGCAAGATCCAGTTTCGAAGCCAAGCAAAGTTCCGACTGCGGCAGATGTTGCAAACCTGAAGAAGAAAATCCTCGCAAGCGGACTTTCAGTTTCAGATTTGGTCCTCACCGCTTGGGCATCTGCCTCAACATTCCGTGGCACGGACAAGCGTGGCGGTGCAAATGGTGCACGAATTCGTTTGGCGCCGCAGAAAAACTGGGAAGCGAACAATCCGACTGAATTGGCTAAAGCACTCAAGGTTTATGAGGCGCTCAGTGCCGAATCGGGTTTCTCGGTTGCCGACTTAATAGTGGTGGGTGGAAACGCAGCAGTCGAGAAGGCTGCCAAAGACGCTGGCGTGACGATTGAAGTTCCATTCTTGCCGGGTCGTGGCGATGCCAAGGCCGAACAGACCGATGTCGATTCGTTTGCAGTGCTTGAACCAACGTTTGATGGTTTCCGCAACTACTTGCGCCCGGGTCACATGCAGACGACTGAACAGTTGCTACTTGAAAAAGCAAGCCTGCTCACACTCAGCGCTCCTGAAATGACAGTGTTGGTTGGTGGCATGAGGGCTTTGAACGCCAACTACAAGCGTTCAAATCATGGTGTGTTCACAAAGACACCAGGCGTTCTTACGAACGACTTCTTCGTTGCCTTGACTGACATCAACATCGACTGGAAGCCGACAGACAAAACAGAAGAATTGTTTGAAGGTCGCAACCGCAAAACAGGCGCCATCATTTGGACAGGTACACGCAACGACTTGATCTTCGGATCAAACTCACAATTGCGTGCACTCTCCGAGGTATACGCTCAAAATGACGCCAAAGAAAAGTTTGTGCGTGATTTCGTGGCTGCGTGGACGAAAGTTATGAACCTCGACCGCTTCGATATCTGAGACGTCGTTTAATAATTAATCTGGCATTGGTTAATTCGTCAGACAAGGCGAACCACTGGCGGTCAACCCGAGCCGAAATCAATACGTCCGCTGGTTTAGGCTAAAACGGTGCCTTTAGTCGATGTTCGTGCTCAGCGCGCTGATGCTTTGAGCCAAGTTAGCAGCGAGCAGTTCGATGTTCTCGTAATCGGCGGCGGCATCACCGGTCTTGGCGTCGCCGTCGACGCAGCCACCCGCGGGTTGAAGGTTGCGCTTGTCGAGCGCGATGATTTTGCGTCGGGCACATCCTCAAAAAGCAGCAAATTGATTCATGGCGGGGTCAGATATCTGCAACAAGGTGAAATCGCACTCGTCTACGAAGCGCTGCACGAACGACATCGCCTGAAACGAAATGCGCCGCACTTGGTGCAAACGCTGCCGTTCATGATTCCGATTTTGAAACGTGACGGGGTCGTGTCGCGCAAGATCGCCCGTGCGCTCGGCACTGCCTTATGGATGTACGACCTGACAGGTGGTTGGCGAATCGGCAAGTTTCACCGTCGACTC
>JAQCDY010000007.1 GCA_027729785.1 Actinomycetota bacterium
GAAGATCTTTCACCATTTGATAAGGCTGCAGAACATAGGAACGAATCTGACTGCCCCAACCAACTTGGGCTTGCTGGCCGGCGATCTTTGCCAACTCTGCGGCTTTTTCTTCTTCGTCTTGCGCAAGAATCATTGCTTTCAAACGCTTCATCGCACTCTCGCGATTTTGCAATTGGCTGCGCTCCTGCTGCGAGGATGCGACAAGACCCGTCGGCTCGTGGGTCAAGCGCACGGCCGATGAAGTTTTGTTGACATGTTGACCGCCGGCGCCAGATGCGCGGAAAACTTCCATGCGAATATCGCTTTCATTTATTTCAAGTTCGGCTTGGTCAAGAATCGGCCAAATCTGAACAAGTGCGAAACTCGTCTGACGACGACCTTGGTTGTCAAACGGGCTGATTCTCACGAGTCGATGTGTCCCGCGTTCGCTCGTCAGCAAACCGTAAACATACCGACCACGAATGGTGACATCGGCTGACAAGATGCCTGCTTCTGTGCCGATAGAGACATCGCCGATCTCGAATGCGAAACCTCGGCGCTCTGCCCAACGGCGATACATTCGCAACAACATCTCGCTCCAGTCTTGTGCGTCGACACCACCATCTTTTGCGTTGATCTGCAAAATTGCGTCGCATTCGTCGTGCTCGCCCGTGAACATGCTGCGCATTTCAAGCGAGTCAAGTTGGCTACGACACGAGGCAATGCCCTTTTCAAGTTCTGGTTCTTGAGTTGCATCATCTTCTGCTCGAGCAAGCTCGTGCAACACGAACAAGTCATCAACAGTAGCTGAAAGTGAATTAAATTGATCGATGTCGGCTTTCAAAGATGCGTACTGCGAATTAACTTTCTTCGCATGTTCTTGATCATTCCACAAATCCGGCTTGGCGACTTCACCTTCAAGTTCGACGAGCAACCCCCGCGAAGTTTCAATGTTCAGATATTGCGATGCCTCACCGATACGGCGACGCAATTCGGCAAGATCACTTGAAAAATCTTTCATAATGCTTAAGACGCTCTAACTGACGCGACCGTGGCACATCTTGTATTTTTTGCCAGAGCCACAAGGGCATTGGGCGTTGCGCGGAGTCTTCGACCAGTCAGGGCCGCCGAGCACAGCGCTATCGCCACTGGATTTTGGTATCGACTTTTGATCGACATTCTCGTCGGACGTCTGTTGAATGTTGCTCAACTTGCTTGCTGGTGCAGAATTGTTGATTACTTGCACGTGCATCACGTATTTCACGAAATCTTGGGCGATGCCCTTCATCAGCGAGCCGAACATCTCGAAGCCCTCGCGTTGCCATTCAATTAAAGGGTCTTTCTGACCAATTGCGCGAAGATTTATACCCTCTTGCAAATAGTCCATCTCTTCGAGATGTTCACGCCAGCGTTGATCAATAATTTTGAGCATCACTTGGCGTTCAACTTCACGCATCACTGCTTCACCCATCTCGGTCTCACGCTTTACGTAATACGCACTCGCATCAGCCATGACCAGGTCGTACATCTCGTCAGTCGAGTCGCACTGCGCGAGTTGAGGTGAAGTTATTTCAGATGGCCAGAAAGTTCGCAGTTCAAGCGCCAGACCATCCACGTCCCACTCGTCATCCGCCTCTGCAACACAATGTGATTCAATCAGCGAATCGACTGCATCGGCCAAATATTCCATCGCTGCTGACTTCAAATCGAGTCCTTGCAAAATCTGGTCGCGACGCAGGTAGATGATCTTGCGTTGTTCGTTCATTACTTCGTCGTACTTCAAAACATTTTTGCGAATCTCGCCGTTGCGCTGCTCGACGGTGCTCTGTGCGCGCTCTATCGCCTTGGTCACCATTTTGGCCTCAATCGCCTCATCTTCGGGCAACGCCCGACCCATCACCCACGACAACGCACCAGTTGCAAACAGACGCATAAGTTCGTCGTCCAGGCTCAGATAGAAACGGCTTTCACCAAGGTCGCCTTGTCGACCCGCTCGACCTCGCAACTGGTTATCGATTCGGCGACTCTCGTGTCGTTCGGTGCCCAACACATAAAGACCACCAAGTTGGCGCACTTTGTCGCCCTCGACTTTGCAACTCTCGACATATTTTGCAAGAAGTTCGCGATAACGCTTCTGTGCTTTGTCACGCGCGGTTAAATAGTCTGGAGGCATTGAATCAAGCGGCACAGGCAAAGCAAATTCATCAAGCAGTGTCATCGGATCAAAGCCCTCTTTGAGCACATCTTGTCGCGCCAAACCTTCAGGGTTGCCACCCAACAAAATGTCGACACCTCGACCGGCCATGTTCGTTGCGACCGTGATTGATCCGAGTCGTCCTGCTTGGGTCACGACTAAAGCCTCACGGGTGTGTTGCTTGGCGTTCAATACTTCGTGGCGAATGCCTCGTTGCTGCAATTTCTTCGAAAGTTTTTCGCTCTTTTCAACGCTCACCGTGCCCACCAACACTGGTTGACCTTTGACGTGCTTTTCTTCGAGGTCGCGCACGACTGCATCAAATTTTGCATCTTCGGTTTTGTAAATTTGATCAGGTTGATCTAGGCGAATCATCTCGCGATTCGTCGGGATCGGCACAACTTGCAGGCTGTATGTGTTCATCAACTCGGCGGCCTCGGTTTGCGCCGTACCCGTCATGCCAGAAAGTTTTTCGTACATTCTGAAATAATTCTGCAAGGTGATCGTTGCCAAAGTTTGATTTTCTTCATTGATGTTGACACCCTCTTTGGCTTCAACAGCCTGGTGAATGCCTTCGCTCCAGCGACGACCTTCAAGAATGCGGCCTGTGAATTCGTCGACGATTTTGACCTCGCCATCCTGGATGATGTAGTCCTTGTCTCGCTGATAAAGAACCGCTGCTTTTAATGCAACTTGCAATTGATGCACGAGGTTTTGCTGAACTTCGTCGTAGAGGTTTTCGATGCCCAACTGCTTTTCGACTTTTTCGATGCCCAACTCGGTGGGCACGACGACCCTTTTCGCTTCTTCGACGTCATAGTCCACATCGCGCACCATCGTGCGCACGATTGATGCGAACTGGTAATAAAGCTTGGCGGCATCGGCGACTCGACCCGAGATAATCAAAGGAGTTCGCGCTTCATCGATCAGAATCGAGTCGACCTCGTCGACGATTGCAAAATTGAAACCTCGCTGAACTTTGTCCTCAAGGGTCGACGCCATGTTGTCGCGCAAGTAGTCAAAGCCGAATTCATTGTTCGTGCCATAAGTTACGTCACTTGAATAATCAGATCGCTTTTCCAAAGAACTTGTGCGCCGCCCCGGTACAACCAGACCTACAGACAACCCGAGCCAACGATGAATCTGGCCCATCCACTCGGCGTCACGCTGTGCGAGATAGTCATTCGTCGTGATCTGATGCACTCCTTTGCCCGAAAGTGCGTTCAGATATGCGGGCAGTGTCGAAACCAGAGTTTTTCCTTCGCCGGTTTTCATTTCCGCGACCCAACCCGCGTGTAACGCTGCCCCACCCATCAACTGCACGTCGTAATGGCGCTGGCCAATTACACGTGTAGCGGCCTCACGCACAACCGCGAACGCCTCAACCAACAAATCGTCCAGTGTTTCACCACGCTCAATGCGCGACTTAAATTCGCCAGTTTTACCCCGCAAATTGGCATCAGATAGCGCCGCAAAATCAGACGACAAAGCGTTGATATCCGGCAATATGGCCGCAAGGGCTTTTACTTTCTTGCCTTCGCCAGCGCGCAAGACTCGGTCGAGGATCGCCATAAGACAGTTGATGCTATCGCCACACAACTAACCAGACCAGCCCCAGCTTGGTAAAGCGCAAGAGACGCACTGTTCAGAGTTGCGCCGGTCGTGACCACATCGTCGAATACGAGCACATGCTCTGCGTTCAATTTGCGAGCCCAAAAAATTGGCCCGATCAACCTTGACTCGCGCGACTTGCCCGTCTGCGGTTGATCAGATGTCCTGGTTAAAAGTTTCAAGCATCGAACTCGCAGTTTTTTTGCGATGTACCTTGCAATTAATTCTGCGTGGTCATAGCCACGCTCAGTGATCCGAGATTGTGTTGTCGGGGCCCATGTCACGATGTCAATTTTCTTGAGCGACCTAGATTGTTCGACAAGCACACGCCTGACGACTGCATCGCCCAGAAATCGCAGGCTAGATCTTTGATTGCGATACTTGAAGCCCAAAATCGCCTGACGAATCGTCGAGTCGTATACAAACGCGGCGATCACATCACCGTGATATTCGCCCAAGGATTGATCCCACTGGCGAGTTTCAAGCGTCTCACTACAGTCAAGACAAAGTTTTGTCGCAATACGACCGCACACCGGACACGTAGAACCAAAAATCAAACTGAATAAATCTGCGACTTTGGCAAAAACTAAATCAAGAGACCTCGACCACATCGCAATTGTGTGTGCTGAAAAGAAATGTGCTGGCTAGCGTGAATCTGTGAACGGGCTCGAACAACTTGATTTTCGAGACAGGCTTGGTCGCCGCTTGGTTAGGTGCCTAATCGGTCTGGCAATCTTTGCCATTGGCATCTCACTGCAAATGAACGCCAACATTGGTGCGCCACCATGGGATGTCTTTCACCAAGGTGTTGCAAAACAAACCGATATATCAATCGGCAAAATAATTGTGATCACTGGTTTCATGTTGCTGTTGCTGTGGATACCGCTCAGACAAAAACCAGGTCTTGGCACGATCCTCAACGCTCTTGAAATAGGTTTGGTCGCCGACGTGGCACTTGTAATTATTCCTGAGCCGAACAATATTTTCATTCGCATCGCCATGGTCATAGTCGGCATAATCACCGTTGCAATTGGCACCGGTCTTTACATCGGCAGCGCCCTCGGACCGGGGCCGCGCGACGGACTAATGACCGGTCTCGCCAAACGTGGTATCCCAATTCGTGTTGGGCGAACAGCAGTCGAAGTTACCGTGTTGATCATCGGTTATGCCCTCGGTGGTCAAGTTGGCGTCGCAACTTTCGCCTTCGCTTTTGGCGTCGGCCCGCTCGTGCAGTTCTTCTTGCCGCGCTTGGCAGTTAGTAGCGGTAGCGCTCGGCCTTGAACGGACCGCTCGGTAGCACGCCCAAATACTCAGATTGTTCGTCCGAGAGTTTCGTCAACTTTGCGCCGAGAGCATCAAGGTGCAGCAACGCCACTTTTTCGTCGAGGTGTTTTGGCAAAACATAAACACCCAACGGGTAATTCTTGGTGTTGTTGAATAACTCGATTTGTGCGATCACCTGGTTGGTGAAAGAGCAACTCATCACGAAACTTGGGTGTCCCGTTGCGCAACCTAAATTAACCAATCGGCCCTCTGCCAGCACGATCACTGAGTGGCCATCGCCAAATGTCCAAAGATCAGTGCCCGGCTTGAGTACGTCACGAGTTGCGCCGCTGCGTGAAAGGCCCGCCATGTCAATTTCGTTGTCAAAGTGACCAATATTGCAGACAATCGCATTGTGCTTCATCTTCGACATATGTTCTGCCGTGACGATGGCTTCGTTGCCGGTAGCAGTCACAAAAATATCGGCAACTTTGAGCACATTTTCTAAAGTGTCGACGATGTAGCCCTCCATCGCCGCTTGCAACGCATTGATCGGGTCGATTTCGGTGACGACAACTCGCGCACCCTGCCCGCGCAAACTTTGTGCACAGCCTTTACCCACGTCGCCGTAGCCGCAGACGACGGCCATCTTGCCGGCGATCATCACGTCTGTCGCACGATTCAACGCGTCAATTAGCGAGTGTCGACAACCGTAAAGATTGTCGAACTTGCTTTTCGTCACACTGTCGTTGACATTGATCGCTGGAAACAAAAGTTCTTTGTCTTGAGCCATCTTGTACAAGCGCTTCACCCCCGTAGTCGTCTCTTCGGTAACGCCTTTTATCAGTTTCGACATCTTCGTCCAACGACTCGGACTCGTTTTTAGTCCCCGCTGCAAAAGCCCGAGCACGATTGCCAGTTCTGGATTCGACGCCGTCGTTGGGTCAGGAACAACGCCAGTTTTTTCGTATTCAACACCTTTGTGCAACAACATCGTTGCGTCGCCCCCGTCATCCAAAATCATGTTCGGGCCATCGCCGTCTGGCCAAGTCATCATTTGGTCTGTCGCCCACCAATATTCTTCTAGGGTCTCGCCCTTCCATGCGTAAACCGGCACACCGCTCGGATTTTCTTGCGTGCCTTCAGGACCAACGACGACCGCTGCGGCTGCGTGATCTTGGGTTGAGAAGATATTGCAACTTGCCCATCGCACCTCGGCGCCGAGATGAACCAGCGTTTCGATCAAGACAGCCGTCTGAATCGTCATATGCAGCGAGCCAGAAATTCGAGCGCCCTTCAAGGGCTTGGATGCACCGAACTCTTTGCGCAACGACCGCAAACCGGGCATTTCGTGTTCGGCTAGATGAATCTCTTTGCGACCAAATGGCGCCAGTGAAAGATCGGCTACGCGATAATCCTTGCGCGCCGCAAACGAAGATGATGACATGGTGCTCTCCCGATTTTGTTGACTAGTTTTGTTAACAGGTTTTACTGAAAAGTTGGTTTCAAGTTGAGTTGTTCTGCTTTTGCGAGCAAACGCTCGTGCTCGACTTGGTTCACGACGATTGCCTCGTCGATCAACATCACCGGAATACCCTGACGCACTTCGTAGCGCATCTGCAAGCGCGGGTTGTACAACATCTCTTCGTCTTCAAAATAGATCAAACTGCCTTTATCTTTTGGGCACGCCAAAATTTCAAGCAGGCGCGGATTAAGCGAAGAGTGACCGACTGACACGGCTATCACGATAACACTTACGGCACTTAAGCCGTGAGCAGCATCAGTAACTCGGCGACATGCTCATCGCATTCTTCGCGCGTTGCGGCTTCAAGATTCAATCGCAAAAGTGGCTCGGTATTCGACGGTCGAACATTGAACCACCACGAGCCACAGTCGACCGTAAGCCCGTCTAGGTGGTCTTGCGGAAAGCTTGCATATTTTTTTGTCACGCGATCGATCACATCTTGCATGTCGGCGACTTGCATGTTGATTTCCCCGCTGTTTGCATATTTTTCAAAAGGTTTGCGCAACTCTGAAAGCGTCTTTCCTGTGCGACACATTTCGCCCAGCACGACCATGGTTGCGATCAACCCACTGTCGGCGCGATAGTTGTCAGCGAAATAATAATGACCAGAGTGCTCTCCGGCAAAAATCGCGCCGGTCTGCGCCATGACCTGCTTCATGTAACTATGGCCGTTCTTGGTGCGAATCGGTTTTCCACCGAGAGCAGTAATCGTCTCGGGCACAATTCTCGAACAAATTAGGTTGTACAAAATTGTGGCGTTTGGATTTTCGCGAAGAAAGACTGACGCCAACAACGCGGTCGTCGTGCTGCCCGAGACGCTTTTGCCGGTCTCATCAACCAAAAAAACGCGATCGGCGTCGCCGTCAAAAGCCAAACCGACATCAAACTTGCCCGCGACGACCCGTGCTTGCAGGTCACGCTGATTTGAAGGCTGGATCGGGTCGGCGGGATGATTCGGAAAGGTGCCATCAAGTTCTCCATACATGATTTCAACTTCGAACTTTTCTAGTCGGTCAAAAACCGCAGGGGCAACGAGCCCACCCATTCCGTTCGCCGTGTCGGCAACCACCCGCAATTTTTTTGTTGCATCTACATCGATGAAACCCACAACATGATCTACGAATTCTGCCAACATGTTTTTCTTCGTGACTTCACCAGGTGTTTTAACAGCAACCGGACCTCTCCCCGCCAGGGATTCTTCGGCCAACAGCTTGATCTCACGAAGCCCATTGTCGATGCCAATTGATCGGGCCCCCGACAAACAACACTTGATTCCGTTGTATTGGGCAGGGTTATGAGATGCCGTGAACATTGCGCCTGGTGCATCTAACTTGCCTGAGGCGAAATAGAGCATGTCGGTACTGGCCAGACCAAGATTCATTACGTTGACACCCTGCTCGGTCAGTCCGTTTTGAAATGCCGCCACGAGATCGGGTCCACTCGGTCGCATGTCGTGGGCGACAATAATCATTCGCGCCTTTGAAAAAGTGGCGAAGGCGACGCCGAGCGCATGAGCGAGAGTTACGTCTAATTGGTCGGGCACCGTGCCGCGAATGTCGTATGCCTTGACGATCGCATCTAAGTTTGGCACGACCGTCAAGACTAGCGGTTTAACGATTTACGCCTTAACGCAACTCGTCGACCTTGCCAGCGCACGGCCATCATGCCCACGCCAACAAGCGTCAAAAAATATGCGAAAAAATCTACTGCGGTATATCCATAGTGCATACGCACTTCATTTTTTGTTGGAATCACGACCATCATGTTCGGGGCGATACGAAATGGGCCTTGTGCGCCGTCTACTTTCCAGTTCGGAAAATAACTCATCCGCACGAGCACTGGCACGCCAATTTTGTCGACTTTGAAACTAATCGCCTCGTCTTCAAGCACAGTATTGCTGACTTGCACAGGCGACAAAGCAACTAAATTTATTGTTTCTGATGGCTTGACGATGTCGACCCGACGTGAAGGATCATTTGGTTCACCCTGTCTACGATTCAGGTCAACGACGGCTTCTACTTTCTGCCACTCGTTCGGGCCATTATCAACTGGAATTGCCGCCCAGTCCTCGGGGTGTTGAAACCAACTCGTGCCAATTTCGAGCCAGCGTTCTTTCGGATCGCCGACATCACTTTCGACAATCACCGGTTGCACCGACATCGGCACCACCAAATCGCTATTTTCAACTTTGTAAATCACCCACGGGCCACTCTCGGCAATTTTTACCAGCGCTGCTTGCATATTGGCTTGATCGATCGCCTCGGCGGTGAAAGCCATGTAGTACCGCACACCAAGTTCTTGCAGATAGCGCACGCCAAGGCCGGCGTTGTTGTCGTCATAACGCAACTCGCGCACCGGATTGCTGCTCTGTTTCGACATTGCGGCAGCAGTAATGAAGTGATACGGCGTGGTGCCCGCTGCCTCAAAGTTCAGTCCTTCCATTGAACCGATGCAGCCTTTTGTCCAGTGCGGCAAGAGCATCAACGACATCGTGGTGCCATATTTATTTAGTTCACCGTTGTTCTCCCACAGAGCGCGACCACAACCCAAGTTCGGATCTTTGCCGATCTCTTTCATCGTTTCTACCAACCCGCGATACTCGGCATAGGCACTCTTGCCTTCGTAGCCAGTGAAGTTCCACCGTGCCCATCCGTCTACAAAGCCGTCATTGGTGGCCTTAGTTGAGATGACGCCCCACCTATATATAGTCTCGCCCTTGGCGTTGGTCGTCAGCTTGCCAAACGGTATTTCTTGAAATCGAAAACCAATTACGCTCACGACTAGAACCGTCATCACGGTGATCCACGACAAGTTGAACTTTGGGTCCGCACTGATCAAAGTGACTGGTTTTAGCCCGTCGACAGATTGCTCTGTCAAGACTTGACGACCGACGCGTTGCAGTTGATAGAAACCAAAAAGCCAGACGGCCACCTCGTAAACACCAACGATCATCAGGAAATAGCGCAACAGATAGAAAAACGGCAGCAAGCGCGGATTCCATAACAGGCCGATTACGGGCAAACTCTCGCGCCCGAAATAAACGCCCAACACGAGCACGACGCAATAGACACCCATCCAAATGCCCGTTCGATTTCGCGTCTTGACGAAATTGACAAACGCGAGGATCGCAAAGCCGGTTATCACTACGTCCCAAAAAGTCGTCAACGGAAAGTACATGCTCCAAAAAGAGTCGCTCGCCCCACTTGGTCTTGGCTCGTACTTCATGTCGGTCATATAGGCATGACCGGTCAAGAACGGTAAGACCCAAAATGCGGACAGCAAAACTGCCGTAACTGAAATCGTCGCCGCCGTAATTGTGCTTCGACGGTTGTACCAAACGACCGCCAGCAAAACCACCCCACCAAAAACGAACAACAGCACGATGCCATGGCTCAGCGCACTCAATGCGACAACCAGCGCCGTGAGCATTTTGCCCCGATGTTCTTCGAATGCTCGAATCAAAAGACCAAAACCCAAAACCGCCAACGACAACGATATTGAAAACGAAAACTCACCCGCCATGGTTGATGCGATGTTGCCGCCATAAATAGTGAAACTCTCGTCATATAAAAAAACAACCGAAGCGAGGGTCAACAATTCTGGAATCGGAAACGCAAACTTCGCGAACTTGCCAAACAGCCAAGTACAAACTGGCAAGGTCAAGATGCCAAGCACTGCGACCATCTTGAGCGCAATGCCGTATGGCAGGATCAGATCAACAAGCAAAACTGCTATCGCCGGCACAACCATATAGAACCGATACATCGGAAATCCCGAGTACCAATCGTTGCTCCAACCCGTGAGTCGAAAATGTGGCAACAAGAAATCTCGCAAATACGCGGGACCGTAAACATGTGCGCCCATGTCACCACCTGTCGGGGTGTTGTTGCGCAAAATCAACTCAGGATGCAACGTCATCAGCAACATCAATGTCGAACCAGCGACTATGGCTGTCGACGTAATTTGCTGAGCAGACCAACGCTTAGAACTAAGTTGTTTCACTGCACCCAAACTCTACCCTTCACGAATTTGAGCCAAATTACAAAAGAGCGACGAGCAAAATACCTGTGGCATTGAATGCGACGTGCGCGATTACCGACATGCCGAGTCGCTTCGTGCGATAAAACAAGTAGCCCAAAACCAGAGCGAAGGCAAGCAGCCCCGGCAACTCAACTAGTTTCAGATGCACCCCGGCGAACCAAACCGCAGTCAAAATTAAGGCAACTCGCTCATTGAAATGATTGTTCAAACCAGCCTGAATAAACCCACGGTAAACCAACTCTTCGACAAATGGTGCGCCAAACACAACGACCACAATCAAAACGACCAACCATGGACCTGTGGCGTTGTCGAATAGGTCTTGCGCGCGCTTTGCTACTGAATCTGGTGCAAACTTCTCCGGAAAAGCCAACCGAAATGGCCAGGTGACTAAACCCACGAGCACAAGTTGACTAAAAACACCGATCGGAACGCCCCAAATGTCGACAGTACGAAAACTCAAAAAATAATCCCGCACAAAGTTTTGGCTGCCGAACCTTTTTGAAACAATAAACAAACCAACCATGAACGGAGCCCACAGTGCGAGTGCAGAAACGCCGAGAAACCATTTCGGCTCTTTACCTGCAACCAGATCGACATTATCGGTCAATACCAAGACTGCCGAACTGACCAAGAGCGCAATTACATAACTGACAGCCCAAGTCAGAACAACAATTTTCAGTGAAATATTTTTATACCGATGAGGCTCTTGCCCGAAGGGCGGAGCCCAGGGCGACTGGTTCATCCGGCGAGGCGGTTTGGCATCACAATTCTGAATCGGTTGCGGCGATCTTCAAGCCTCCAACCGGACGGAGCCGTAATTCTTACACCGTGGCGATCACACAAGTCGTATGCGTGCGGATCTCGCTCGGTGGTCAGGTCGTCTATCCACACAAGTGCACGGCTGTATTGATAAGTCAAAGTAATCGAGGCAAGTTCGTTACAAGTACAACGTGAACAACGACGAACCATGTCTCTTACAATAATTGATGAGTCATACGCCACAGTGGATTTCAAATCAAGCATTTATCAACTATCCGCTGATGCACGGTTTGGGTAACGGGTCGTATCATTAACAACGTGACCAAACTGCCACCCCCACCACCACCAGCAAAGCCATCGTCGTCAAAGCGAAAACCGACCGCACGCAAGAAACCGTCGGGCTTTCTCGGCAAAAAATCACGTAAAAAGACCAGCACCAACTCAAACGTCAAAAGTACCGACGAAAAACCATCCATGCCGCGCTGGGCAACTTGGGCAATTATCGCCGTCGTAGTTTTGTTGATTGCCGGCCCGAGAATTTGGCCAACTTCCACTGCAACAAAACTTACCTACACCGAATTTTTGGATCTCGTTAAAAAAGGTGAAATTCAGCAGGTAGAAATCAACAATCTATCCAACCAAATCAGCGGCACGCTCAGAGATGGCAGCGAATTCGCAACCACTGGTGCCGTTGCGCTTTCTGATGCGGATGAAACCTTGCTCAAAGAAAAGGGTGTCGACTACGACTATTCGACGCCACAAGGAAACTTTTTCACCAACCTGATTCCGCTGTTGTTGCCTTTTATTTTGATCATGGGGTTTTTCTTTTGGATGCAAAAGCGTGCAATGGGTCAAGCCGGAAGCATCATGTCGATTGGTCGTAGTCGCGCCAAGAATTACAACGCCGATAAACCTGCAACTACTTTCGCTGATGTTGCCGGCTACGAAGGCGTGAAACAAGAAATCAGAGAAGTCGTCGATTTCTTGAAGATGCCAGAAAGCTTCAAAGAGATCGGCGCACGCGTTCCCAAAGGTGTGCTCTTGGTCGGCCCTCCAGGCACTGGAAAGACTCTTTTCGCACGCGCAGTTGCAGGCGAAGCTGGCGTAGATTTCTTGTCGGTCACCGGTTCTGACTTCATGGAAATGTTCGTCGGTGTCGGTGCGAGCCGAGTACGTGATCTGTTTCAACAGGCACGAAAAATGGGCCGTGCGATCATCTTCGTCGACGAAATAGATTCAATCGGTCGCAAGCGCGGCGCCGGCCTTGGTGGCGGCCATGACGAGCGTGAACAAACACTCAATCAGTTGCTCGCCGAAATGGATGGTTTTGAAACTACCGAAGGCGTCATCGTGATGGCGGCAACAAACCGCCCAGACATTTTGGATGCGGCATTGTTACGACCAGGTCGCTTTGACCGCCAGGTGATCATGCCGTTGCCAGAATGCGAAGAGCGTCTCGCAATTCTCACCGTGCATTCAAAAGGCAAGCGAATGGGCACAGATATCGTGCTCGACACAATGGCCAAGGCAACGCCTGGCATGAGTGGTGCCGATCTGGCAAACCTGGTCAATGAGGCAGCATTGCTTGCCGTTCGTCGAGGCTCGAAAGTCATCGAACACATCGACTTTGAAAACGCCCGCGATCGAGTAATCATGGGCGCGCGTCGTGAAAGTCTGATTCTCAACGCCGAAGAAAAGCGCGCTACCGCATACCACGAGGGTGGACACGCGGTTTTGGCGACGGTACTTCCCCACAGTGATCCGTTGCATAAAGTGACGATCTTGCCCCGCGGCATGGCACTCGGCGTGACCTGGACACTTCCAGAAGAACGCCACACATATTCGCGCGACTATTTCAAGGACATGATTTGCAAAGCCATGGGTGGCAGAGTCGCAGAGATGATCGTTTTTGGTCATCTAAATAGTGGTGCGGCCAATGATCTCGAACAAGCAACCTCAATCGCGCGTCGCATGGTGCGCGAATGGGGCATGAGCGACGCGGTTGGCCCAATGGCATGGAGTTCGCAACAGCAAGTGTTTCTCGGTGAAGACCTGATGACGAACGGACGCGAATATTCGGATGAAACAGCACGAATGATCGACTCAGAAATTGGTTTGATTTTGCGTGATCAAGAATCTCGCGCCAAATTGCTGCTCGAAAAAAATCGTGCCGGTCTAGATCTGGTGGCCCAAGCATTGCTCGAACAAGAAACTATTGACGGGGCAACCGTCGCTCGCCTGGTTCAAGAAGGCCTGGGCCGACCTCAAATTGTCGAGCCATCGCCTCGCACACCTCGAAAAACCAGCGAGTCGACCGACAACTAATTTGTTGGGTGGTCGTGCTTCGCATCGCCACACGACGGAACATCACTCAAGATTTGCGGATCGCGACATTTGGCTAATGCTGCCCAAAGATCGGTTGCCGTAATTGGGCCAACTGTTGCAAACCTGACGACACCGTCCTTGTCGGCGATCACCAGAGTCGGCACCGAATCAATTTGATATCGCTGGTGCAAACCGCGCATCTCGGTGAAGTCAATTATCTGCACCGAGACTTCCCCGCTTTCAAGAACTGAAGCTTTGGTCGCGACATCACGACACGCATCACAAGTCGATGAAGTAAAGACTGCAACGAGCCAATTTTTTTGCGAATCATCGAAATCTCCTCGGCTGAGTTGATGCGCAACGGCACCACGAATCTGCGCTGGCGCATCGGGTTTGCGCTTGCGCAACGAGTAGCCCAACCCCGCGGCCAACAGCAAGACAATCGCAGCAAAGGCCGACTTCATTATTTGTTGCCTTGCCCACTGATGCCAGTTGATCGATACGGCAAACCAAGCACGCTTGAAACGCCAACTAGTTCCTGGCCACGTGTTACTTCTCGTTGCACTACTACCTCAGCATCAGACTCGAGTACAAGTTGTAACCCGGTTGCAGTCGCCGGTATTTTGACCTCAACTACGCCAGCAGCACCCAGTTCAATTTGCTCAAGCCCCTCGATCGCGACCAAACCCGCCGGGCCAATTGTTGAAAAGCGAAGTTTTGCGTTCAGCGAAGTCGTATTTGCAACCACCAGCGAGCCCCCTACAGGCGGGACCCCACTGGGGATAGTCCATGTTTTTGATGGAGCACCAAAAGGTGCTCCAAGGGTTACTGTCGTTCCAGTTTTCTTTTCAACCTTGCGAGACAATACCTGTTCCACGACGATGTACTCAAGCGAATCGTCTTGGGTGCCCGTCACAAAATCATCGGTGATGCTTGACACAAAAATTCCATATCGCCCGTCGGTAATCGCGGGCAGAGTTGATGTGGCAAGCGTGGTAACTCGACCAGCCGGAATCGTCAAAACAAGTGGCTCTCGAAAAATCTCTTCACCGACACCCGTCAAAAATGCGACGCTCACCGACTTGTCTTGGTCTGTTGGGTTGAGTACGACGAGTTGTTCATCAGTATCCAGATTCTTTTGCCCGCCAGCAAACCACCACTGCCGACTCGCCGATGGTGCCCCTAAAGCACTCGTGTAGCCAAGTCGACCACGACCGAGAAAATGTTGAAGTTTGCCAGCGACCAAACGTCCGGTGGTCGCCCGAATTATCACCGCCAAAACAGTTTCATTACGCGCACCTTGCTCATCCATTGCAAGCGAAAAAACGCTTTCTGGTTCGATGATCAGACCCTTTAATGAAGCAGGTTCGCGTTTGCCTTCGGCCGTAACAAAACTGACATCCACGACAGTCGCGTCAGGAAATGGATTCGTCAGCAAAATGTTGAACAAACTCTCCGCACCAGTAAAGCCATCTGCGAAGAACCAACTATTAGACGGCTTGTTGGCACAAAGAGCAACCGAGTTGCCAGCAGGATGAATAATTCTTTGTTCTACCGCAGCAAATCCACTATCAAGTTCAACGATTGCACTGACAAATTTGCTTCGTCGACCACCTTTGGCATCAAAAATGTTTTGTGAAAAGGGTTGAATGACTAGCGTCGCCGAGACCGCGGGCCCATCACTCGACAAGAAAGTGATCTTGCCAGTAATCGGAACTTCGGCCGAGTTAGCAACAACAATTTCGCCAGAAACCGATTTGTCCAAACCAGGAACCCCAGGGCAAAACCATGACGAAGACGAGCGGCTGCCACCAACGATCTCGGGCATCGAGGATGCAAGCAGAGAGTCGGCTTTGACTTCGCCAAAATCGGCGGTCAAGTCGTCTAGTTCAATTTGATTGACGAAAATAGTCGCGGTCAAAGCCACCGTCAAGACAGAAATCGCCAAGAAAAATCGGCGGTCGAATTTTTTCATCGGCGAGTCCAAGCTATTTTTTCGCATTTCTCGATGCGCCCTGAATCATGGTTATCCGTTGATCATCTATCTTTTGAATTCGCCCTCTGAATCGCGAAAAATTTGCAGCCAAAACCAAAAGAACGAGCCAACCCGCGGCTTGAAGAGCCAAATAGATGTATCTCAAAGCAGAAGTTTCGTAACTGACTTGCACCACCCCGGCAATCGGCGCGTCAAAAGCCGTTGACGCGCCAAACGCGACACGAGGTGAGATTTGGGCACCATCCACCGTCAGATGCCAACGCGAATCAAATGGAACAGCGACATGCACCGTGCCACCCGAGAAACGAGTCTTTACTTTTTTTTCTGCTACGGAGTTTTCATCGACAAGCAATGCGCTGGTCGATTTAAGATCTTGACTAATCAGCGACAGATCACTCGCCTGCTCACTGGCAACTGAAGTCTCTTGATCCAAGACGCCGATGATCGGCAACCAAGAGATATTTTCAAAAATTACAAGGTCACGGGCAAAGTAGGTTCTACGGAGGTCTAATTGATTTGAAAGCGACTCGACCAACTCTTTTGCGACGGCCGATGGGTCTTGACCCAACGGCACGACAAAGTAACGAATTGCCAGCGGCGAAACCAAACGACCAACGCGCATCGTGTCGTTGGCGACCAGCAAATTAAGCGCACGTTGCGCAGAAACATTCATTGACGTCTCTTGGGGTGCCCAAATCGATGTGAAACTTAACGGCCCATCGTCGGCTACGCCGTAAGAGACCTCATCGGTCACATAGTTGGTTGAAACAGGCAGCAGGTCGCGATCACCTATAAACAGAGTGCGATAGTTTCCCTCAACCGGATTGTCGGGTAGCTGAACCAAAAGTTGTGCGACCGATGTCTCGGGTTGATTCCACCGACCGTCAGTGACGCTCAATAGAGCTGGCACGATGCTCAAAACAATTGAAACTGGCACCAACAAACCCAAAGATCTTCGCCAGTCAGAGTCACGATGAACATTCGCTTCGGCGAACATGCTCAAACAAGTTGCGACAGAAAGCGCCAGACCACAGGCGACAATTGCCAGCATCACAGATGGCTCGGGAACCTCAAACGGCAGCAGTCCCCGATCGTCAAGCAGAATAATCAGCATCGAAAACGTCACCATTACTGCGGAGCGAATCGCCCAAAGTCTGCGCCAAGTGTTGGCCACGATCAAAGCGCAAACAACGCAAAAATAAGCGGCAATAACCAAATATCCACCGCTCATATTGCCCATATCCAGACGTGCGAGTGAAGCAAGCCCAATTCTGCGATTCGTTACGCCATGATCGCCTGCAAGCAATAACCACCAGTCTGCAGAGACGAAATGTAATGACCACGGCAAGTTTATGAAAACTGCGCCGAAAATGATCCCCAGTCCAACCGTGGCAGTCGTCAAAAAACTTTTAAGTGACGTGCCACCCAAAATTGAGCCGAAGCTCCACAACGCGACGCCGATCAGCGAAACGACGACGATACTTGAGGTAAAGGCAAAGACGAGCCCGAGAATCAAGATCGCACCAGACACGAGTTGGGTTCGGCGCGCAAGACCTGCTGACATCGCATCCTGATATCGATTCAACAAATCAAATAGCCATGGCATTGTCGCGATACATAGCAGCGCCGAAAATCTTCCACGACCGATCGCATCAAACGACAACGGCAATGCGGCGTAAATAACCGCACCAACAAGACGCACGCGTGTATTGGCAAACGCACCACAAAGTCGCCACATACCGATTAGCCCAATAAAAATTGCGCCAACAACCATCAGGGTTTGCAAAAACGCAAGGCTTCCAAAAGTCACGATCGAGCCGAGAGCCACCAACCCCAGCGCGGTCGGATTCGCAGATGCTTCACCAAAGCCACTCGACCACCAACCCGACAAGAAACTAGAAAATATTGAACCAGGTGATGCTGAGCCGACGTCGAACGGCAGCATTTCGCCAACAACCTGGGTTGAATCAGCAATTATTTCTCGGCTCCCCAAGATAACCAGCACGACAAAGGCCGACAAAACCATGCCTGCGGTTCTTGTCGAACTTTGTTTCCAGCGCTTTTTTGCATCAATTGACGAAGCGATTTCTTGGGATGCCATTGCGGTACGGTGACGAAGAAATCTGGTCAAGCGCGCCGAGCCCCTCACTTGTAGTTTGGCAATTTCGCTTGCTGCTACCCGTCGCAATGGTCGCACAGATTGTCTTCGCCGCCAGATGTATGCCCCGTCGATTATCAGACCAAGGGTTGCCCGCAAACTGGCGAGTGACTCACGAAACGACCCAGCGAACACCCCGACCACGGTTTCTATTGTTGATGTCAGCAACATTTGCAACCAAACAAATGGCAGTCGCATACGACTCGTCAGGGTCGCCACTGTTCGGGCACGATGCTGGGCTATCGCACTTCGTGAAACAATATTCGGTGAACGACTCTCAAAATTTTGGCGATGGCGAGCGACAGCCATGGGTGCAATAAGGACGCGTGCACCGCTCAAGTGGGAGCGCCAGCAAAATTCCAAGTCTTCTCCAAAGAACGAAATATCTGGACTGAAACCACCAAGTTCAACAAATAAATCAGATCGCACGAGCATGCATGCTGAACTGACATAGAAAACATCCCGAACCGAGTCATATTGTTCTTGGTCGCGCTCGTTTAGCTCGATGAACGGATCGACTTCCCCACATCGATCAATGCCAAAACCCACAGACTGCAAAATTGCGGGTGAATCCCATTGCATGAGTTTTGGACCGATTACGGCGGCATTTGAAACAAACAACTCCTCGACAAGCAGCCGAATGGTTGAAGGCGACAATGCGACATCGTCGTGCATCACACAAAACAGGGAACCTTGTCCGTCTACTATCCGTTGCAACTCGTTGATCAGCCGACCAAAACCAGGATTGCCCTCAACGATTCGAACTACCGCATTGGGCAACACATCGGTGATCTGCTTTGACAGCAAACTTGCGTCAGATGTATCGGCACCCGACTTGGTGACTGGTGTCGTTAAGAAAAAAACATTGCTGATATTCGGATAATCCTGACTCACGAGCCCTGCCAGTACATCTTCAAACCAAGAACCTGGTTGATGCACGACCATCGCCGTGACTACCGGCCGAGCGGACACAGATTGGCTTTGAGATTCGTCTACTGGCTCATTGCTCACGATGCCATAAGACTACTAATTTGCGACCAACTACTAACCTTGACCTCAGTGTCACAACAATCACCCAATTCACAGTTGTCGACTGATCAAAAGCGCAGCACAATTCCTGAGGGCACTGTGCCTATCGCGATCGGACTGCTCGTCGCAGGTTTGACAATCTATGTATTTTTCAAAGTTGGTCAACAAGCACTGGGACAAGAAAAATTTGCGCCACTTGTCTCGTTGTGGTTCGTGATGTTTGCGATCGCACCAGGCTTCTTTTTGCCCGTTGAACAAGAACTGAGCCGCGCTGTCGCCCACCGTCGTGCGCTGGGTCAGGGCACTGCACCGGTTGTGAGAAAAGTTGCGCTCTTATGCGGTGCAATCGCCATGTTTTTGGTCGTGTTGATTTTGTTGCTCTCACCATTCATCACCGAAAATCTATTCGGAGGCAACGCAATAATCACCGCAAGTTTGGTGATCGCTATTTTCACCTACGGGTCACTTTATTTTACGAAAGGCCTTTTATCGGGTCTTGGAAAGTTCACGGGCTACGGCTTTATCGTCGGATCCGACGGGGCAATACGTGTAATCATCTGCACGATTCTTTTGGTCGTGGGCATAACACAACTCACGACTTATTCGCTTGTAATTATCGGCACCCCGATTATCGGTGTGCTGATAATTTATTTTGCCGGACATCTACGCACCCAAGACGGACCACCTGCAGCCTGGTCTGAGATAACCGAAAATCTCGGGTGGTTGCTTGGTGGCTCAATTTTCGCTGCAGCACTCGTGAATGCCGGCCCGATAACAGTTGACCTACTCGGTGACCAATCTGATGCGATTCGAGTGACACAATTTGGCAATGCCGTCTTGCTAACCAGAGTGCCATTATTTTTATTTCAAGCGGTGCAGGCAGCACTCCTACCGCGCCTCGCTCGCCTGGCCGCACGCGGGGACATGGCTGAATTCAAAATTGGATTTCGGCGATTGGTCATTTTGGTGATCAGTGTCGGAATCATCGGAACTGTCGGTGCATTTTTATTTGGGCCATTTTTTCTGGATCTGGTTTACGGTGGCGGGATCGATCGTCGAACGCTCACACTCTTAGCCCTGGCAAGCGGCATTTATATGATGGCACTGGCAATTGCCCAGGCGGTCATCGCCTTGAACGGTCACAGACACGTGACCATCGGTTGGATTTTAGCGTTTGCTAGCTATGTCGTTTGCGCCTGGACCGTAAGCGATGATCTTTTTCTACGTGTCGAAGTTGCACTAGTGGTGAGTTCGACGGTGGCACTGATCGCGTTGGTGCTGAGTTTGCGGGCTATCTTGCGCGCTTTGACTCGTAGTCAATATCGTGTCGCACCATCATCTCAATAAGTTCATTGAAAGCAACTTTTGGTTGCCAACCAAGTTTTGTATTCGCCTTGGTGGGATCGCCGATCAATAAATCAACTTCGGCGGGACGGAAAAATCTCTTATCTTGACGCACATATTCGCGCCAGTCTTTAAGCCCTGCCGATTTAAAAGCAAACTCAAGCAGTTGCTCAATTGAATGGCTCTTGCCAGTTGCAACCACAAAGTCATCTGGGGTCGGCTGTTGCAGCATCATCCACATTGCTTCTACATAGTCGCCCGCGTAACCCCAATCACGTTTTGCTTCAAGATTGCCGAGAACCAATTCGCTTTGCAAACCTAGTTTGATGCGAGCAACTGCATTCGTGACTTTTCTCGTGACGAATTCAAGACCGCGACGCGGGCCCTCGTGATTGAACAAAATGCCTGAGCAAGCGAACATTCCGTAACTCTCGCGATAGTTGACGGTGATGTCGTGGGCAAACACTTTTGCCACGCCATATGGCGAACGCGGATGAAAAGGTGTCATCTCGGTCTGCGGGGTCTCGCGGACTTTGCCGAACATCTCAGATGATGATGCCTGATAAAAACGAATTGGATTCTTTCGTGCGCCACCGACCAAACGGATTGCCTCGAGCATTCTCAACACGCCAAGCCCCGTAATGTTGCCAGTCAGTTCAGCCTGATTAAACGACATTGCGACGAACGAAATTGCACCGAGGTTGTAGACCTCGTCTGGTTGCGACGTTTCAAGCGCGCTGACAAGACTTGAAAAGTCGGCGAGGTCGCCCGGCACCAATTGGACGAATGGAAACTCGTCGCGAATTGATTCGGCTTTCGGGTTGTTTTGTCCCTTCACGAGCCCGAACACTTCATAGCCTTTTGAATTCAAGAACTCGGCAAGGTGGCGGCCATCTTGACCCGTAATACCTGTGATCAGTGCTCTAGCCATAACGAAGTATCAATCTAGTGGCTATGCAGCCGTACGCTCAGTAGTCGTGGTTGCAAACAAGAGTTCACTCTCGGTCGTCGTGCTCGCGGGCGGCGTTGGAGCCGCGCGCTTTCTGCGGGGTTTGGCGTTGGTCAACGAACCCCGATCAACAACCGTGATAGTCAACACCGGTGATGACACCGTGTTGCATGGATTGAATATTTCACCCGACATCGACACAGTAATCTACACACTCGGTGAAGCAATCGATGCGCAGCGAGGTTGGGGTTTGACCAACGAGTCGTGGCGAGCAATGGAGTCGCTCAAACGGTACGCAAAAGTCAGGCCAACAAATTCAGACGCTGCTTCAGACTGGTTCAACCTCGGCGACCAAGATCTTGCAACCCACTTTTATCGAACTGCGCGTCGCAAAGAAGGTGCCGACGCCTCACAAATCGCCGGCGAAATTGCCCAAGCATGGGCGATTGAACAACAAATCGTGCCAATGACAAATCAAGATGTGGCGACCGTCGTTGAACTGGCCGAAGACTGCATCGCTGGAAGAGCCGGAGAAAAAATCAGTTTTCAAGAATATTTCGTCAAGTACAAACACGGCGTTGCGGTGCGTTCAATTCAATTCGTCGGCATCGAAAACGCAAAGCCAAACGCACTGCCCCAACTAAAGAGTGCCGATGCAGTCGTGATCGCGCCGTCTAATCCAATCGTTTCAATCGGGCCGATACGCGCTCTTGGCGGATTTGACACAACACTTGCCAAAATCAAGAACCGGGTCGTTGCTATTTCACCGATAGTCGGTGGACGCGCGATCAAAGGTCCTGCCGATCGAATGCTCAGCGAACTTGGCCACGAGTCGTCGGCTCTTGGCATTGCACGCATGTACTCATCTATAGCGTCAACTCTTATCATTGATGAGGTGGACGCCAACCTGAAGCCTGCAATTGAAGAACTGGGAATGCGTTGCGTCGTGACCAACACCATCATGTCGAGCCCACAACTTGCCGGAGAACTCGCTCGAACCGCACTCGGTTCGGTGAAGAGTAAAAGTCAGTGAGCCGACTGACGATCTGGGGCGTCGAAGGAATCCCCGAAATCAAGCCGCAAGATCAACTTGGCGAAATCATCGCCGACACTTGTCGCCATGAGCCAAATGGCCCACTGATTGACGACGATATTTTGGTCGTAACGCAAAAAATTGTCTCCAAAGCCGAGAGTCGCTTGGTGCCGATCGACGCTTCTGATCCTCTTAGCCACAAGCAACTTGTCGAACAAGAAGCGGTTCGCATTGTGCGACGCCGCGGAGATTTGATCATCACCGAGACCAAGCATGGCTTTGTATGCGCCAATAGCGGTATCGACCTTTCAAATATTGAACGGGGTTACGCGGCGCTGCTACCAATCGACAGCGACAAATCGGCGCGACGCATTCGCGATATCGTGCGAGCAAAACTCGGCGTAAGCGTTGGTGTGGTCATCAGCGACACTTTTGGTCGACCATGGAGAAAAGGTCTCACCGACGTGGCGATCGGCATTGCCGGCATCGCCGGTGTGGTTGACCTGCGCGGTACACCAGACTCGCTCGGGCGAATCATGCAAGTCACCGAAGTCGCAGTAGCCGATGAACTTGCAAGCGCTGCCGAACTGGTCATGGGTAAGTCTTACGGCATTCCGGTTGCCGTGATTCGTGGTGCTGACAAACAGTGGTTTCGTGACTCGAGAATTAGCGAGTTGGTACGCCCACCACAAGAAGACTTGTTTCGCTAACTAACGCTGGTTAACTTTTGCGACCGAGCAGTTCATCGATTCCGGCTTCAAGAGGCGTCCAATGCGACCAGCCAAGTTGAATTCGTGCACGGGTTGTGTTCACCGAGTTGCGTTGCAAATCTGCCGTTCGTGCTGACTCATATTTTTCTTGCAGGGTCGAATCACGACCTACAAGCTGCCAAAGATCTTTGATCGCAGTTTGTTTGCCAGTACCAACATTGATCACCAGCCCACCACCTTTGTTCATCGCCTTGGCCAATGCATCTATGGCATCATCAATGAACAAAAAATCTCGGGTCTGACGACCATTGCCACAAATCACCGGTTCATTTTGATTGACCACCGCATCGACAAATGCGGCGACTACTCCATCGCTCGACCGTTGACGCGAACCGTAGACATTCGTCATTGCTAACGCGGTGAACTCAAGGTCGTAACTCTCGCGGTAAACCGTCAACAGGTCGACCAAAGTGTTGGCCATAACATGAGCCACGCCCATCGGTTCCGACTTGCGGCCTTCCTTAACGGGCAACTGTCGGGCAGGAACTTCGCCATAAACCAACCCGGCCGGAAGTGCCAAAACAACTTTCTTTACGCCGTAGCGTCGTGCTACTTCAAGCACGGTTAGCAAAAGCGTCGCCGAACGCAGCATTTCAGTGGTGCGTGCAGCACCAGATGGCAAAAGTGCCAAGTGATAGATCATTGATGGGCGTCGCAAAGCAATAAGTTCAGAGAACTCTGGAGATGAAATATCAAGGTGATGAAATCGCATCGTGCCACCCGAGGCCCTCGCACTAGCGAGATTGGCGAGTGATCCAACCGAAAGATCATCAACCACTTCGACGCTGTGACCGTCGCTAAGCAAGCGATCCACCAGGTGCGAGCCGATAAAACCTGCTCCACCACATACAAGTACACCGTTAATTTGTGCCATTAGGTTCTTTCAACTGGGATCAGGAACTTTGGCATCACGCAACACCGCGCCAGATCTGACTTCACCGTCAGCACCAACGAGGCAGGAAGTAACTTCAGCAAAAGAGCCGATGTGTCCCATCACGGCACTGTCAACAACGACGGCGTTGTCGTCGATTTTTGCACCCGTTAACAAAACTGAGCGAATGATCCGCGCGTTCTGCCCCACTGTGCAGCCTCGATCAATCGTGCTCAGCGTAACCGTGGCTGAACTTGCAACGACCGACTCAGCGCTAACTGGCGTGACTGCGTGAATACTCTTGCGTTGCAGAAGTTCAATATTCGCACGCATATATGTGTCTGGTCGACCTGCGTCTATCCAATAATCTGTCGTGGCAAAACCGAACAACTGACTGTCTCGCACCATTTCAGGAAATGTTTCGCGCTCAATCGACATTGGTGCGACACCAGGCATTCTCTCGAGAACCGAAGTCTCAAACACATACGTACCGGCATTTACATTACGCGAAGTTGACTGACCTGGCTCGGGCTTTTCGACAAATCGCAACACTTGACCTTGCGAGTCTGTCTCGACCACGCCAAATTGCGATGGGTCATCAACTGGGGTGAGGTGAATCGTGCCTTGTACCCCGGTTGATAAATGAAACGAAACCAACTTTGCAATATCTAAATCAGTCAATACATCGCCGTTGGCAACAAGGAACGTTTCGCTGCTTTTATCAATGCCTGCATGTCGCGCTGCAAAACCAATTGCCCCAGCCGTGTCTAGTGGCCGATCTTCAACCGCGTAAGTCAACTTGACACCCGCGCAAACGTTTGACGGAAACGCCCGCAGAAAAGGTTCGGGTTTGAAACCTAGTGAAAGCACCGCGTCGGTAACTCCGCCGCGCGCAAGCGACGCCATCAAACGTTCGAGCAGCGGCAAGTTTCCGATCGGAAGCAATGGCTTTGGCGTAGACAATGTCAACGGTCGTAAGCGAGTGCCGAACCCACCAACTAGCACGACTGCGTGCATCTGTCGATCTACTCCAATTTTTTTTTGTTGCTAACCAGTAATCAGCGGATCAAGATCTGTAATCGTAATCGGTTGGGGAACATCGGCATCTTTGGGGACAAAAGCCAAAGTGATCGCCATGCCATTGCCGGTAAGACGCACATTGCCGAGCTCGGCAATCGAAATTTTCGGCGAAGAAATTTTTGAATCCCAAACGACAACTTGCACGCTTGCATCTTTATCGCCGCACTTGGTGTCGGCCTCTGTAATTTTCTCCCCGTTGTTCAATGTCTTGGGGAACTGAATCGAATTATTGGTGACCGTCAAACCGTAGAGCTCAAAAATGGTTTCAAGTTTGGCACGGCGTTCACCCGACAACACTTGTGGCTCCCAACGAACAACACCCGATGACTCGATGAATGCACCAGGCTTGATGCTGGCGATGTCAGCCCCAATTTCAGCAGTTGCTGGCAAGTTATCAAGGAAAGTGTCGCACTTATAAATGCCGAATGCCGTGTAGTACGTCTGCGTCGCCGTATCCAACGCGCTGACTCGCTCTTGGCTCTGGCGGGCATAAGCGATAAGTCCGACACCGAGCACGCAAACGACGAAGATCACGGTCGGAAACAATGATCCACCCTGCATGCGAACCTTGCGTCCCTTGCGATTTTTACTGGCCGCTGCGAGTCGCGCGATTTTTTTTGCCGAAGATGATGTAGCCACGAAGATGAAATGCTACAGGCTTATCGCCGATACAAGACTTCGTAGCGTTGCGCAACTGCCTGGGGTGAAGCATGGCCTTCGACCCATTTTCGCCCGCGCACTCCCATTTCTTCAAGAGTTTTAATGTCACCAATCAAAGCAGAGAGCGTGGAAATAAATGCTTGTTGATCGTCGGGCTCGACGCAAACGCCAGCATTCGCCGCCGCCAAAATTCGTGGCACCTCGGTATCCAAGTCGATCGCGGCAATAATTGGTCGACCAGCGGCGAGTATCGAATAAGTTTTTGACGGCACACTCACCGAACCGAGCCCCCGACGCAACGGAACAACATGTAGATCTCCCGTTGCCAACACTTCACTGAGTCGCGAAACATCTTGGTAATCGCCAAATTTGACATTGGCTAAACCTTGCGCAGCCGACTCGAGCGACTTACGGGCTGCACCCTCACCGTTGATGACAAAATAAACATTCGGCAAAGCGCGCGCTGCTTCGATCAACAAATACAGCGATTGGGAGAACCCGACATTGCCTGCATACATCACCACGACCGAATCATCGATGCCTAGTTCACGCCGATAATTGGTTGACCGGGACATTGGCATGATTGCTTGAGTGTCCACAAAATTTGGAATCACTTTTATGCGCTTATGAAACTTTTGATCGAGTTTTCTCTGCACATTGTTCGCCAAGTCGTCAGACAGCAATACAACCGAGTCAGATCGTTGATAACTGACTCGCTCAAGCCACCGAGCAACAGAAATGATTCGCTTGTTGGTGATTGCGCCAGTCTCAACTGCGGCATCTGGAAACACATCTTGAATGTTGAACACTAATTTTCCGCCCCGAAATAATTTCGTGTGCCAACCAATCAAACCGAGTGTCAGCGGTGGTGACATCGCCAAAATGCCGTCAACGCGACGCCAAAAACCGCCGGCGAATAAAGCACGCAAACCGACAAAGTAGCTGAACAAAATAAAACCCAATGCTCGGCGTAGCAAATTGCTCTTCGTGCGACCTGCGAATGGCTGCACACGGGTAATTGATCCCCAACTGGTTTTTTCGACTCGCCACAATGCACCTGCCCAGCCAGCTTCGACTTGATGCTTGCGATACCAAGGCAACGAAGTGACGACATGCAGTTTGTGACCACGGGCTGCAAGTTCGTGAACAATTCTGGTCATCACCACACCAGTGGGGGCCATGTCTGGCTCAAAATGTGGACAAAGAACGATCAGCGACAATTTTTCTGGGCTGGCACTCATGACAGTGCCGCCTTGTAGGCATCAAATAAATCTTGGCCCGACTTTGCAATTGAAAATTGACCAGCACGCACTTTGCCCGACGAAATCAAAGCCTGACGCGAAGATGCCACAACCTCAAGGGCGCTCGCCCATCGGTCAAGTTCAAGCGGCAAGACCAAGCCAGCATCTCCGACCACTTCAGGCAACGCCGCGCAGTCACTAGCGACAACCGGTGTTTCGAGTTGCATTGCTTCAATCACCGGCGCACCGAAGCCTTCATACAAACTTGGAAACACCAGCGCTTTGGATAGTCGCATTAAACCATCACGATCCTCGTCGACGACCCGATCAAGGCGGAATACTCGATCGTCCAGATTGAGGCGTCGGACTTCCCGCATGAAATCAATTTCACCGCGACCCTTGCCACCAGCACAAACCAATACCAAATTTTTATCCGTCCAGTGAGTTTTCATGAGTTGAAGCAAAAATTTGTGGTTTTTATGCGGATGTGTGACTGCGGGCAAAAAAATCACATCTTTATTTTGAAGCCTCAGCCTGCTACGCAACTCGTTCTCGCTAGTCGCCGATTTGCCCAATTGATCATCAATGCCGTGACGCACAACTCGAATCTTGTCTGGCGACAGGTTGAACTCTGCCGTGAGACGATCACGCACATATTGGCTTGGCGTGGTGATGATTGATGCTCGATTCAACGAACGCGGAACGATCTTGCTCAGATACGCGAGCCGAGCACGACTGAAATTTTCTGGAAACGACAAATATTGCACGTCGTGAATCGTGAGCATGGTTCGTCGCCCACCAAAACGAGGCATCGTGCCCCCGCCATGATGCAACAGATCAAACTTTCGAGTTTTGAGCGCTAACCAAGTGTGTTCGAGCAAAATTCTCAGCACACGAACGCCACCATGCTTCGGTGCCTCTGCAAATTTGTAGATGGCGGCAAGTTGAGGGTGATTATTTGCAAAGTTTGGTTGCGCAAAAAGGGTGACGTCAAATTCGCCACGATTGCATTGGCTCAGGCCTATAAGTTGTCGAATCAAATATTCTTGTGAGCCGCCCACGCGACCCGCGCGCAACCACAATAGATTCACACCAACTCTCAGAGTCACGACACGACCTGATCGTAAACTTCGGCGGTCTTTTGTGCCGTGGCTTGCCAAGTCATTTCACTTGCCCGCTTGCGACCAAGTTCTGACAGTTCAGATTTTTGACCAATCGCCTGCATGACACCTGAGGCGATGCTTTGAATGTCTAACGGATCAACCAAAACTGCTGCGTCGCCTGCGACTTCTTGCGTCGAGGAACCCCTGCTCGTCACAACGGGCGTGCCATGGCTCATCGCCTCAAGAATTGGCAAACCAAAACCTTCCATCAGCGACGGGTAACAAAGCACTTCAGCACACTCATAAATTGTCCCTAGGTCACCGGGTTGGACAAACCCCGTAAAGTGCACCCGAGCTTTCGCCGAATTTGAAACTTCTTTCGCATCGAGCACGTCACCCCAACCGTTGGCACCAACTACGACCAGATCTGGCACCGAATCACCCAGGGTTTCGAGCGCGGAGATTAATCTCGACAAATTTTTGCGTGGCTCCAGCGTGCCGACAAACAGCAGATAAGTTTCTGGCAACTTATAGCGGGTCTTGATTTGATCACGAGTAGTCATCACCATCGGCGCGACTACTCCAAGCGGAACATGGCGCAGCCGATCGCCGGAAAAACCAAATTCTTGGCAATCTTCTAAAGTCGATTGCGAAGAGCAAAGCAAGACATCGGCGTGCTTCAATAAAATCTGTAGGCTGCGCCGAAATACCGAGTTACCTCGACGGCTGAAAAATTGCGGATACTTCAAAAATGCCAGATCATGAATAGTTGCGACCATTTTCGCGTTCGTTGCAAACGGAATTATTGACGTGCAGTGGACCAAGTCGACTTTGCCAGTTGCGCTCTCTGCTCTTGGAAACCCGAACCGCATTGACATCTCGTAGAGTGCTGCTCCGCTCAAAAAAAGTTGTTGCACTTTGATCGGCGGCTGATATGCCCCTTGCGGCATCGTCTTATGGCGACCCGCAAAACCGACAAGTTCGACGTCGCGCCGCAAACTTGGCAGCACTCGCGCTACTTCAATCGCCGCGGTCGCAGTACCCCCGGGCACTCGATGCCAGCACTGTTCCAAAGAGTAGGCCACACGCATTCCTTCTATTCTGCCGTGTCAGCTTGATATTTGGCGTAAAGCCCTAACGGCTAAACACAACGGGCTGTGGGTCGTACGATGTGGATAGCAATATGGGCGAAAAAACTTCCTCACCAACATTTTGGAAAAATCGCACCGTTTTAGTTACGGGTGGCGGTGGATTTCTTGGTCGCAACGTAGTCGAAGCATTTGTGGCAGCCGGCGCAACTGTTGTCGCCCCAACTCACAAGCAAGCAGACCTCACGGTGCCAGGAGTTGCGCTCGAACTATTTAAGAAACACAAACCTAGTCATGTCGTGCACTTGGCGGCTCGCGTCGGAGGCATCGGCTACAACCAAGTTGCACCCGCCCCGTTGTACCTCGACAACTTGATGATGGGTACCCACACGATTGAAGCCGCG
>JAQCDY010000091.1 GCA_027729785.1 Actinomycetota bacterium
CGTTGCTCTTTTAGTCAAGGGCGGCGTCGGAGCGATGGTCAAGCTGAAGTGTGAGACCGATTTTGTCGCTAGCAGTGACGGGTTCAAAGCCGAAGCTGACGCGCTTGTTGCATTGGTTCTCGAAAAAGGTGAGGGTGCGGTTGCGCAACGCGCGACACAACTAGAAGACCTCAAGATCCTGCTCAAAGAAAAAATTGAAGTTGGAGATGTACTGCGAATCGAAGGGGCTGCGGGCAACAAAATTGGTTCGTACGCTCACCTTCAAGGCAATCGCGGGATCAACGGCGTGCTCGTCGAAATGAATGGTGCATCCGAAGAGTTGGCTCACGACGTGGCCGTGCATATTGCTTTTGCTCGACCAAAGTATTTGGTCAAAGCCGATGTACCGGATTCGGTCGTTGCAGCCGAGCGGGCAACGCTTGAAGTTGTTACTCGCAACGAGGGCAAGCCAGAACAAGCGGTCGCCAAAATCGTAGATGGTCGAGTCAGTGGTTTTTTCAAAGATGTTTGTCTGCTTGAGCAGCCATATGCCAAGGATGACAAACAGTCCGTGGCCTCGGTTATCGGCGCAGCCAAAATTATTCGCTTTGCGCAGGTTGAAATAGGCTAGAGCCATGGCTGGTGCGACGTCCGCGAATCCTCGTTGGAAGCGGGTGGTTTTAAAATTGTCAGGAGAGGCCTTGGCCGAGCCGACCGGCTTCGGTCTTGACTCAGATGTGTTGCATCAAATCGCCACGGAGTTGCATGAAACCCGTCGAGATTTAAATGTTGATATCGCCGTCGTGGTGGGTGGTGGCAACTTCTGGCGCGGCCTTAAGGGCGCCGGTCAAGGCATGGATCAGGCACAGGCCGACTATATGGGAATGATCGCGACGGTGATGAACGCGCTTGCATTGCAAGACGCTTTCGAGCGGGTTGGACAGTATTCGCGAGTCATGACCGCAGTGGAAATGCCAAAAGTTGCCGAACCATATATTCGTCGTCGCGCCGAGCGGCATCTTGAAAAAGGCCGAATCGTGATTCTTGCCGGCGGTACGGGAAATCCATTTTTCACGACCGACACCGCAGCCGCATTGCGTGCAGCAGAGATTTCTGCGCAGGCAATTTTGAAGGGCACCCATTCTGGGGTCGACGGTGTTTACACGGCCGACCCGAAGAAAGATAAAACTGCGACGCGGTTCGAAAAGATCAGTTACTTGGATGTAATCAGCAAAGGTCTGAAAGTAATGGACTCAACTGCGATCACATTTTGTATGGACAACAAACTGCCAATCGTCGTGTTCAATTTGCTAGAAAAAGGTAATGTGCGAAAAATACTTGAAGGACAAAAGATCGGAACCCTCGTCGAGTGATAGAAGAAACGCTGCTTGAAGCAATGGAGAAAATGGGCAAGGCAATTGATCATGTCCAGGCACAATTTCTTGGTGTACGAACAGGGCGCGCAAACGCGTCGCTGGTTGAGAAGCTGCAGGTCGAGTACTACGGTGCGTTCGTACCGCTGCAACAACTTGCGTCGTTTCAGGTGCCCGAAGCGCGCATGCTGGTGGTCAAGCCACATGATCGCGGTTCGATTGTCGCGATTGAGCGTGCTCTGCAGTCGAGCGACCTGGGCCTTTCACCGAGCAACGACGGTGTCGTGATCCGTCTCAATTTTCCGGCACTTACCGAAGAGCGACGCAAAGAGTTCGTCAAACTCGTCAAGAATATGGCGGAAGAAGGCCGAGTCGCGGTGCGGAGCATTCGCCGAGATGCGCGCAAGATCCTCGAGACTGCTCAAAAAGATGGCGACATTTCGCAGGACGATCTGGATCGTGCAGAAAAAGAACTTGAGCAACTGACCCACGGCACGATTGAGGCTGTTGATAAGGCATTCGTGCGTAAAGAGCACGAATTGCTTGAGGTATAAACTTGAACAAGCGAGTGTTTAGAGGGGAATATTTAAAATGAGCGATGACACCAACAACGAAAATATTGACGACACGACGAACTCTGCAGAGCGCAGCGGCAGTGATTCGACCGTTGATTTTGGTGATGAATTTGGCGTGGTTAAATTCGCCGACGATGACGACAGTGCACCGGCGATTTCGTTTCCCGAGAGCCAAACAGATCAGTTGCCGCACTGGACTGAGCCGGCAACGGGCGAGTTGCCAAAGTTCCTAGCCGCAACTGAAGACACGATTTCACCAACGCCAAGTGCCGGGGCTAATCAGCCTCGCGTAAATTTGACAGGATCGACCCACCGAGCTGATCCATCCCCACCGCCACCTGTCGCGCGACCTGCGCGTGAGGGTCGAGTTTCAATTGGATCAGACCCAACCGACGAAAGAAATCGACCAAACACATCAGGTGGCTTGCCCCGACGCGATGTGACTGGTGAAATAACGCGAGATACAACAGCAAGTTCGCCAACGGGGCGCCCAACCCAAGTGCGTCGCGCGCGACCGAGTGATCGCAGCGATTCTGGCACTGGGCCCCGACCTAAACCACGGGGCGGTTCAACGGCGCGTACAGGCTCTGGGTCACGAGATTTACCGACGGCGACAGCAGTGGGTGCTTTGCTCGCGGCAGTATTTATTGCGGCAATTCTGATCGGCCCGGTTGCAGTGATTATTTTGTTGACGTTAGTTCTTGGCATCGCCGCGGTTGAATTTTTCACTCAGACCACTGCGACTGGCTATCAGCCTGCACTAATTGTTGGTGTTGGGGGATGCATCGCCGCACCGCTGGCGGCATATTGGATCGGAGACGCTGCGTTGCCACTTGTGTTCGTGTTTGCATTTGTCGCTGCCGCAGTAAGTTTTATCGGCACCAGTTCGGTCGAGAGTGGGCCGGTGCCAAACCTCGGGTTGACCCTGCTGGGTCTCGTGTGGATTGGTTTGTTCGGTTCTTATGGCGCGTTGATTTTGCGACTTTCGAACTCTGGCGCGGGTTTTGAAAATGTCGGTACCGACACGCTGTTCATTTTGGTTGTCGGCATCATCGCCAATGATACGGCGGCGTATTTTGTTGGTGCCGCAACTGGTCGCACACCACTGCGCACATGGATCAGCCCGACTAAAACCATGGAAGGTTTCGTGGGTGGAACAATTGGCACGTTTGTCGCGGTTATTGCAGTCGGTCTGCAAAGCGGCACCTGGACAAAACTTAGCGAGTGGTTGGTCATCGCTCTTGTGATTTCGATTGTTGGACCGATTGGTGACTTAACCGAGTCGATGTTCAAACGCAATATGGATATCAAAGACTTCGGCACCATTCTTCGTGGGCATGGTGGAGCGTTGGATCGTTTTGACAGCATGTTGTTTGCGTTGCCATTTGTTTACTACACCACGCTGGTGCTCACTCCCTGGGCTAGTTGAGCCGCAGTGCGTGTTGCGATTGCAGGGTCAACAGGGTCGATTGGTAAACAAACTCTTGAAGTAATTCGATCGACCACAGAGGTCGACAAGTATCAAGTTGTTGCGCTCAGCGCCAATTCGTCGGTTGAGGACATTGTTTCTCAGGCGCAAAGTTGTAAGCCTGCCGTCGTGGCGATTGCCGACCCGGTGGCAAGAAAAAAAGTTGCCGAACGACTCAAACTCACCGACCCAAAAATTGAGGTCGTAGATGACGCGACACAACTAGCGGCGCTCGCCGATGTGGTCGTCAACGGTGTTGTTGGCTTTGCCGGACTGAGCGTGACCATGTCGACTCTAAAAAGTGGCAAGCGACTTGCGCTTGCGAACAAAGAAAGTTTGATCGCTGCGGGGCCGATAGTGGCGCCACTGCGAAAAATTGCCGGCGCAGAAATAATCCCCGTTGACAGTGAACACTGTGCGATACACCAGTGTTTGCGCAGTTCGCAGAACTTCTCACGAGATCTGTCGAGACTCTTGCTGACCGCTAGCGGCGGGCCGTTTAGAGGTCGGTCGCGTGACTCGTTGAAAAATGTTTCGGTGGCTGACGCGTTGAAGCATCCGACTTGGTCAATGGGGCCAAAAATTACGGTGGACTCTTCAACGCTGATGAACAAGGGGCTTGAGGTGATTGAGGCCCACGAGTTATTCGGCGTTGGTTACGACGCGATCGATGTAGTCGTGCACCCACAATCAATTGTGCATTCGATGGTTGAGTTTCGCGATGGGGCGACGATCGCACAACTTTCGATGCCGGATATGAAATTGCCGATTGCCTATGCACTTGAGTACCCGGATAGAACATCCGTCAGTTTTGGCGCGATTGATTGGGCGGATGTTTCGCGCCTTGATTTTGAAAAACCGGATCGTGACATATTTCGCTGCCTCGACCTCGCATATCAGGCCGGACGAATTGGTGGCACGGCGCCTGCCTGGTTGAGCGCCGCCAACGAAATCGCGGTCGAAATATTTTTGGCTGGAGGCCTTAAATGGTCGGAGATTCCGAGCATCATTGAGTCAACCATGCAACACCATGATGGTCAAATACCAAATACGGTCGACGATATTTTAGAAGCCGACCGACTGGCGCGTGAATGGGCGACGAAGGAGACAAAGTAATTGAGTTCTTTTTACACAAAATTTCGTGACGAGATCGCTGCGGGTGGTGCAGTCGATCCGCAAAAACAAAAAAATAATTCTGCGACGACAACAATTACTGGTGTCGTAGTCGTCGGGTTGCTGGTTTGGCTTGGTGTGAAGAATCCGTGGTCGCTGGTTTTCGTGGCCGGCTTGATCATCTCAGTTTTTTTGCATGAGCTCGGTCACTTTTTGACCGCTCGACGCAGCGGCATGAAGGTGACGCAGTTCTACATGGGCATGGGGCCACGAGTGTTCAGTTTTCAGCGCGGCGAGGTCGAATTTGGTTTGCGCGCCCTGCCGATTGGTGCCTTCGTACGCATCGTGGGCATGAACAACTTGGATGAGGCCGACCCGCAAGACGAGCCCCGCACGTATCGTCAGCAGTCGTATCCCAAGCGAATGCTCGTGATCACTGCCGGCAGCTTGATGCATTTGATCATCGCAATCGTGTTATTCGTCGGCATTTATGCGACCGCTGGTCGATTCGGTGATACGGGCAAACTTTTGATTTATGGTGCGCCGGCGATTGACTCTGCAGCGGCAAAAATTGGTTTGCGTGAAGGCGATCAAATCGTGTCAATTAATGACAAGCAGATAACTTCACGAAGCGAATTAATTTTTGCGATCGTTGAAAATCAGCCAGGAGCAATCGTCGCTG
>JAQCDY010000008.1 GCA_027729785.1 Actinomycetota bacterium
AAAATACACAGTGACTATGAAGAAGGCGCATCTGCCGACGGCGCCGAATAAAGGCACTGACGACTACCGATGCTTTCTCCTCGATCCAAAAGTGACCGAAGATTCAATTATTCGCACCATTCAATTCATCCCACAGCGAAAGAATTTTGTTCATCATGCGATCATCTTTCGTGTGAGTGACGCCGATCTTCCTCAGGCGGTCACCCAAGATAAAAAAGGCAAGGGCTGGCCGTGCTTCGGTGGTTCAGGTCTTGGTGGCATGTTGTCGTCTTTCGTTTCCACGCCATGGCTTAGTTCGTGGGCCCCCGGGCGCGGCATCGATGTCTCGCCAGTCGGATACGGCACACCGTTCAAAAAAGGCGAGCAGTTCGTTCTACAAGTGCACTACAACCTTCTTGCCGCCAATGGTGGAAAGATTCAAACCGACAAATCAAAAATCGTCATGGAGACGATTCCAGCAAAAGGTGCGAAAGTTAAACAACTTCATGTCGAACTCTTTCCGGCTCCGGTAGAACTCGCCTGCCCCGCGGGCGTGACTGGCCCACTCTGCGATCGCAAACAAGCGCTTATCGATCTTGCATCACGAACCAGCAAAATGAGTGCGTTCGAGTCTGCAGGCATCAATATTCTTTGTGGTCAAAATCCGTTCAAACCAACACCGTCGCTTACCTCGCGTTGCAACAAAGTTATAACTTCAAATTTCACGATCATTGGGGCCGCCGCCCACATGCATCTCTTGGGGCGCTCATTAACGCTGACCCTGAACCCCGGCACCGCCAACGAAAAAACGATTCTTGATAAAAAAAATTACAACTTTGACGATCAATCAGGAACTGTGCTTAAAACTCCGGTGAAAGTAAAGGCCGGTGACACGATTCGAGTCACCTGCACTTTCGACCCGACACTTCGACAGAAACTCCCCGAACTACAAAAACTGTCGCCACGATACGTCACTTGGGGCGAGGGCTCCTCTGACGAAATGTGCCTCGGCGTCATCTCCGCCACTAAATAACTTTCTAGACTTTCAGCCAATTAATGGCAGGCTTTGGGCGCGGGCGCAACGTCGATGCCCGGGCTCCGCGCAAAAAATCCACTCGGCTTCAAATGAAACCCGGTGCGCTCGACTGGCATCACGGGCCAATCTTCGGTGCGCGGGATGTGATTCGTGCCAAACACATGCCACAGCACAACATCAGTGTTCTCAATCTCGCGGTCGGCTTGCGTCCACTCGGGCAAACCCGCCCCGCCCGCATGCTGATACGGATAATCCCCCGCCGGATATCGCTCGTCGGCGCGATTCGCCGTCACCCACAAATGGTGATACATGAAACCGGCACGCCGCCCAATCGTCGACTCAGGTTTGGCCAACGGGTATGTCGTATGCCCCGACACAAGTTTGTAACCGACTGGTTTGCCCATGTGATTTTTTCGACTGGGGTTGATGATTTTCCAAAACCGACTTTTCAGTGGATCAACCAGTCTTCGCGCTTCACTCTCGCGCCGAAAAACTTTCTCGCTTGTCTCGTATGCGCCACCATAGACATTTTTCGGCCCCATTTCGTGCGCAAACGAGTCGACTTCGATAATGCTGTTGCGCACGCCAGTGATTTCATCAACGCCGCCGTCAATATCTAGATCAAGACGCGCACACAAAATATGTTGGTGATAGGGCGCCCACAACCCAGGCTCGAGCTCAGTCGCCGAATCATGATCGGCACCCGGATTATCTGCCAGCGTTAATACAATGCCCGTGAGTTTGGCCTCAAACTCAATTGAACCGTCTTGATAGAAATACCAAAAATACCCGTATTCATAATTGTTGATCGTGACGATTGACGAAACAACAAACCGACGACCGCGCCGCACCTCGACATTGCCGTCGATGTCGACATGCTTCCATAAAATTCCGAAGTCTTCTTCGTGTGTGCAAATTGCATTCTTGATTTCGCGCACGCTGCCGTCGGGCGTCACAACCGCAGCATCTAAATAAACGATTTCGCCCAAACAATCGCAACCCAGAGTCAACGAATTCGTGTAATTGCCCAAACCAAATTCACCCGTATCAAACGCGTTCTTGCGATATGCGCCCTGACTCGGGTCACCATACGGGATCACAAGTTCGGCAATCGACAAACGATGTGCAATCTTGCGCATCTCACCCGCGTCATCAAACCAAACATCATGAATCACGAGACCTTCACGTTGACAAAAGCCGATTCGAAAGTTCCAACGCTCCCAAGTCACTTTGTAGCCGTCAAACGAGAACGAAACACCTTCGGGCTGTTTGATCTCAAGGGGTTTTAGCGCAATGTCTGCCCCAGTTTGACTCTGTCGGTATGGGCCAGGTGTCTGCGGCACGGCAATCTGCTGATCATTTTCGACCGCGACAACCTCACCCGAATCAAGATCCACAATCGCGTGCAACCCAGAAATCGGATGAGCATAAAAATTCGCCTGTGGCGTCGGCTGGTGCCACATCGGGGTCCAAATAAGTCGTCGACCATCATCCAGATATTTCGGTATCTGTGCACCAATCGTCCAGGCCTCCATCTTCACGCTGTCAAGATCTGCAATACCGCGACTGCGCAACGCTTCAATCACTCGTGGGTCACGCTTGGCAACTGCGATCGCCATCTCACTCTCAACACTTAAAACAGGCGCCTTTGCTCCCTCAATAATTTTGTTGCTAACGACGCGGACCGTGTTTTCTAAACCCACCGTCACCACAATCTCGGCCACCTTGCCCGTCGAGCGATCAAGCACCGTCACTCGTGCCGCGCGATCAATGTTTTCACCAACTCGAAAACGCGCCAACGCAGACTTCGACGGTTCTTCGACTTGCATCATCGCAATCAAGTGCCGCTGATCAATAATGCCATCACGGCGCAACGCACCAATCACAGACTCGAGTTCGACTTTGCTAAGCGGGTCTAACGGATGCACACGACTCGCCAGATCAGCCCCTGCCGTAACCGCACTCATTTCGCCTCCAAAAAATCGACTCGACTAAAACTAAAAACTTTGGCTCCGGGGGTGGGGGTCGAACCCACGACACACGGATTAACAGTCCGTTGCTCTGCCAACTGAGCTACCCCGGAAGGTAAAAGGCTTGTTTACTCTAACCGCATCCGTGCCGAACATCTCTATACCTTTGTTTTTGAACCCCGTGCGACATGGATCGCAACTCGGGAAAAAGTTACTCTTCGTCTAAAAACGCACGCAAGTTGGCGCTGTTATGTGGGTGTCGAAGCCGCGCCAAAGTTTTCTGCTCGATCTGGCGCACACGCTCACGCGTGACTTTCATTTTGTCGGCGACTTCTTCGAGCGTATAAACACGATCAAACCCACTAATGCCAAAACGCATTGCAACAATTTCTTGCTCGCGTTCTGGCAAATCTTTGAGGGTCTTCTCGACGGCCTCGCGCAGTTGCGATCTCTCCGTCGAACTAATTGGATCATTTTCATCAGTGTTGGCAATCGTGTCGCCGACTGTTAAGTCATCGGTGTTGTAACCCACTGGTGCATCCAGGCTCGTGGTTGGTATCGCCAACTGCATAATGTCCAGAAGTTTTTCGACAGTCAAACTGCTGCGCGCTGCAACCTCTTCGGGCGTCGGCATCCGACCGAGTTCGGCCGTCAAGTCTCGCTCGGCGCGTTGCACACGATTCACGATCTCCATCATGTGACCAGGTATGCGAATGTTGCGACCTTGGTCCGCCAGTGCTCGTGTCATCGACTGGCGAATCCACCACGTCGCATAGGTCGAAAACTTGAAACCCTTCTCGAAGTCATATTTATCGGCGGCATGCATTAATCCGATATTGCCTTCTTGAATCAAGTCGGCTAGCTGCAGTTCTTTTCTGTCGTATCGCCGCGCAACCGAGACCACAAGTCGCAGGTTCGCACGCACCATGTGGTCTTTGGCTTTCTCGCCGTCTTTTGCAATTCGTTGCAACTTGCGCCGCTCGGCAAAATCTAAACCACCGTTTGCCGAGTTGAGCTTCAGCTGTGCAACGAGCCCAGCTTTTATTTTTCTACCCAAATCTTTTTCTTCGTCCGCGGTTAGCAAACCAACTTGGCCGATTTCGTTGAGGTATAAACGAACAGAGTCGCTGCCGACCGATTCTTTGGCTGCAGATGTCGTCATTCGTGCTCTCCTACTCGGCTGTTGAGCCAGCCAAGCAACTGCTCTGCTGAAGATTCTGCCATATTCGGCACTTCAAGATTTTCGAGCAACAGTCTCGCCGCCCGATCAATTCGAATCTGCTCTGGATCGCTCACAGTCACACGATGTGCAAGTTCTCGGCGCACTGCGGCAGCCAGCAAGTTCCACACTTCGCGCATGCCCTGCGAATCAACGTCGGCAACGGCCGCCCGCTCCAAAACCTCTCTTGCTTCAGGGTCGGCATTTTCGAGCGACTGATTCACATCGCCAAATGCAGCCCCCACCGCGAGGTATGCGCGGCGATGCACATCATCCAAAAACAGCGCTTCAGACAACCAGTTGGCAACATTATCCCAATGAGAAAACATCAACGCCAGAACAACAAACTCTGCCGACTCACCGCGCCGATTTGTCGGGGCACTAGACACGCTCACAGACGGGTTTCGTGTGCGACGCTCGGCAAGCTTGACCAAATCAACAACCGGGATACCGACATGGGTCGCGACTTGACCTGCATAGAGTTTGCGCACATTCGTGTCGGGGTGCTCGTTGATCACGGTCATCGCTTGCTCGGCAGTACGCGAGCGCGCCTCGGGCGATGCCACCGAACCGGCGTCAAGCACGCGCTGCAACCTGAAACCCAAAAATGGTTGCGCGGTTTGAACCGCTTTTGCCAATGAACTCGGGTCAGAGTTTGCCAAGTCGCCAGGATCTTTACCTTGCGGAAAATGAGCCACGCCAACTTCGACTTTGTAGCGCTGCTCCCACTCATAAAATCGCGCGGCCGCGCCCTGACCGGCACTGTCGGCGTCAAATGCCAAGACAACTTTCTTCGCAAATCGTTTCAACAACCGCACGTGCTCTTCGGTTAGCGCGGTGCCGCAAGTCGCCACCGCCCGGCGCACACCGCTGCGATGAAAACCGATCACATCGGTGTAGCCCTCGCAGACGATCACTTCGTCGGCGGTAACGATTTCGGCTTTTGCCCAATTCAAGCCGTAGAGCGTTTTGCTTTTGGCATAGATCGCCGTCTCGGGAGAGTTTTTATATTTTGCGGGATCTTTGCTACCCGGCAGAATTCTTCCACCGAAAGCAACGGGTTCGCCCGAATCACGAAAAATCGGGAACATCACTCGCGCCCGAAACGAATCTTGTGCTTTGCCGCGTTTGTTGATGAAACCCAAACCGGTTTCGCGCAACAGATCAATCGACACACCGATGTCGCGCGACAATGCGTCCCAGTCGTCGGGTGCCCAACCAATTTTGAATTCGCGGGCAACATCGCCCGACAAGCCGCGCTCCCGCAAATAATCGCGGGCGACGCGCGCATCCGGCGCCGTCAAAAGTCGGTTGTGATACCACTCGACTGCTTGCGCCATGATTTCGGTCAATTGTTTTGATCGTTGCCGATCTTTGCTCTGACCACCCGATGTATATGTCAGTTGGTAACTGGCTTTACCTGCGATGTGCTCGATCGCCTCAACAAAATCTAAATGTTCAGTTTCTTGAATGAATTTAAAAACATCCCCTGATGCTCCGCAGCCAAAACACTTGTAGCGACGCGTCTCTTCACGCACATTGAACGAGCCAGATTTCTCGGCATGAAACGGACAAAGCCCGACCCAGTTTCGACCGACTCGTCGCAACTGCACGTAACCCTGGATCGTGTCGACAATCGACACCGTCTCACGTAGTCGCTCAATATCCGTATCTGCAATCGCCACGAGCGAAGGCTAGTTGATCGGTATTATTCAGTCATTTTTCTGTCGGTCGTGACGCACCGAGGCGAAAATTCCGACGATCAAAACACCGATTATGATGCCAAGCGAAATCGGCACCGGGATGTGATACCAGGTTGCAATCGACATCTTGACGCCGACATAAATTAACAGCACCGAAATCGTGTGCGGCATATATACGAAACGCTCGCGCATGTCGGCAAGCAGGAAATACAGGGCACGCAAGCCAAGAATTGCGAAGGCATTGGATGCAAACACAATGAACTGTTCGCGACTTACGGCCAAAACTGCCGGCACCGAGTCGACGGCGAAAATCACGTCAGAAATCTCGATTACGACAAGCACCGCCAACAATGGCGTGGCCATGCGATGCCCGTTGACCTTGGTGAACATTTTTTGCCCGTCATAGTGGTCTACTGATGGCACGAATCTGCGAAACAACTTCATCGTGCGCATCTCTGATGGGTCGCTCTCTTCGTCGCCCGACCTGAAGATTTTGACACCCGTATAGATCAGAAAAATGCCAAACACGAGCAGCAAAAATTGAAACCGTGTGATCACTGCGACACCGACGATGATGAACACGAAACGCAAAACGAGCGCACCGAAAATGCCCCAAAATAGTGTGCGGTGCTGATACTCGCGCGGCACCTTGAAGTGTGCAAAAATCATCGCCCAAACAAAAACGTTGTCGACCGAAAGGCTCTTTTCAATTAAATAGCCCGAGAGATACTCGATTGCCGAAGAACCACCTTCGCCTTGTCCCGCAAACATCCAGGCGATTACGCCGGTAAATGCAAGTCCGAGGCCGATCCAGATGGCACTTTCAATTGCGGCCTCGCGAATGCCGATGACATGGGCTTTGCGATGAAAAACCAACAGGTCGATCATCAGCGCGCCAACGATAACGACCAGCAACATCGGCCAACCCCACGACGGGATCACTACATCTACGAAATTTTCGTTTCCTGTGCTTGCCGCGAACAACATATTCATTATGTGTAACTTGCCTGACCTTTCGGGTGATGAACCAGAAACAACTGTTCCGGTTTTACTTCCCCCGATGATCGCTTACCAATCGGCAAGTCGGGCTATACAAATACTCTAATCCATTCCCCTACCGAGACTCAAACACTCGACAGGGTGAAATATGTCTATTTATTTGGTTTCAGTTTTCAGGCCACCAATTATCGATTGAGCAGCCGAGAGACGCGCGATTGGAATGCGATATGGCGAGCATGAAACATAGTCGAGCCCCGCGCGATAGAACAACGCGATCGACTCTGGGTCGCCACCATGCTCACCGCAAACACCAAGTTTCAATTTGCGCTTGGCCTTGCGACCACGCTTGGCGGCAATTTCGACAAGTTCACCAACACCCGTCTGGTCAATCGTCTCGAACGGATTTCGCTTCAGCAAACCAGCCTCAAGATATGCGGGCATCATTCGGCTCTCGACATCGTCGCGCGAAAAACCAAAAGTCATCTGGGTCAAGTCGTTCGTGCCGAAGCTAAAGAAATCGGCATATTCGGCCAACTCATCTGCACGCAACGCAGCGCGCGGCGTCTCAATCATCGTGCCGATAGTAACTTTTGGTCGCGAAATTTTTTTGCCGTGCTTGCCGTGCTTGTTGAGAAGACCACTCTGAACTTTCAACCGCGTCGAGTGTTCGAACAGCACGCCCTCAACCCACGACCGGGCCAACGCCAACTCTTCACGCGTCACCGTCAGCGGAATCATTACTTCGACAACAGGCTCGTATCCCTCATCGGCAACTTGGTCGGCAGCCTGCATCAACGCACGCACCTGCATCGCATATAGACCCGGCTTGATCACACCAAGTCGCACACCACGGGTTCCGAGCATTGGATTAACCTCCGACCAATCGTGCGCCGCGCGCAACAACTTGCGTTCTTGCTCGTCGAGACCTGTGGTCGCCGCTTTAATTTCAAGTTCGTCGACATTCGGCAAAAACTCGTGCAACGGCGGATCCAACAATCGCACGGTCACCGGCAAACCAGACATTGCCCGCAACAACGAAGCAAAGTCTTCTTTTTGCACGACACGCAACTCTTCAAGCGCGGCGGTTTCTTCGGCCGGCGAATTCGCCAAAATCATTCGACGCACAACAGGCAACCGATCCGGCGCCAAGAACATGTGCTCGGTGCGACAAAGACCAATGCCTTCTGCGCCGTACTCGCGCGCCTTCAACGCATCTTCGGCGGTGTCGGCATTCGCTCGCACAGCAAGTTTGCCTTTGCGAAACTCGTCGGCCCATTTGAGAATCGTCTGAAACTCTTTGGTCGGTTCAGCCTCGGTCAACTGCATCGCCCCAAGCATCACTTCGCCGGTCGTGCCGTCAAGAGAAATTACATCGCCTTCACGCACGACGACATCGCCTGCGCGAAACATTTTGCCATCAATCTGCACCGCATCAGCACCGACAACGGCCGGCGTTCCCCAGCCGCGCGCGACAACGGCAGCATGACTCACGAGTCCACCGCGCGAAGTCAAAATTCCTTTCGCCACCATCATGCCGTGCACGTCTTCTGGGCTCGTCTCGCTGCGCACCAAAATAACCGCCTCACCATTCTTGGCGGCAGCTTCGGCATCATCAGCAGTGAAATAAACTTTGCCGACCGCCGCACCAGGCGATGCAGCCAAACCTTTGGCGACTGCTTTTGATTTGTTGATAAATTGCGGATGCAAAACCTGATCCAAATGTTCTGCGTTCACTCGCATCAGCGCTTCTTTTTTGCTGATCTTCCATGACTGTTTGCCGCTTCCCGTTCCGGCGGTCATGTCCACTGCCATCTTCAGCGCCGCGGCACCCGTGCGCTTGCCGACACGAGTCTGCAACATCCACAACTTGCCTTGGTCAATCGTGAACTCGGTGTCGCACATGTCGTGGTAGTGGCGTTCAAGTCGATCGAATATCGCCAACAATTCTTTGTGCACGTTCGGAAACTGTCGTTTCAACGCATCGAGATCTTCGGTGTTGCGAATACCCGCCACAACATCTTCGCCCTGTGCGTTGATCAAATAATCGCCATATGGTTTGTTCTCGCCGGTGGCGGCATTGCGCGTGAAACCAACGCCGGTACCAGAATTGTTGTCGCGGTTACCGAACACCATCGCCTGCACATTGACCGCCGTGCCAAGATCATGACTAATTTTTTCGCGAACACGATATGCAATCGCCCGTGCCCCGTTCCATGAACGAAACACCGCCTCAACCGCACCACGCAACTGCTTTGCCGGCTCTTGAGGAAACTCTTTGCCAGTTTCAGTCTTGACAACCGATTTAAATGTCTCGCACAACGCGACCAACGAACCAGCCGACAACGCCGCGTCGTTGGTTACGCCCGCCACTTTTTTAGCCGCGTCAAACGGATGCTCAAATTTTGCACCATCAATGCCGAGCACGATTCGTCCGTACATCGCGATGAATCGGCGATAACTGTCGTAGGCAAATCGCTCGTCTTTTGTCGACTGCGCCAGACCCTTGACGCTGCGATCATTGAGACCCAAGTTCAAAACCGTGTCCATCATGCCGGGCATCGAAAACTTCGCACCCGAACGCACCGACACCAACAACGGGCTCATCGGGTCGCCAAGTTTCGCTCCCATCTTTTTTTCAAGTTGCAAAACGTGGTTGGCGAGTTCTTTGTCGAGAGTCTTCGGCCAGCCACCTTTCATATAGGCGCGACATGCATCGGTCGTCACCGTGAACCCGTGTGGCACGGGCAACTTCAACACGCTCATCATCTCGGCGAGGTTCGCGCCCTTGCCGCCCAGCAAATCTTTCATGCTCATCGGTGGCCGACGGTGTTTGTGATCAAATGCGAAAATAAAAGGCATGGCGTAGTTTATGAGCCAATCTCGATTGAGCGACTGTCTGCCGAGCGTTTGATCAACGCCAGCGCAAATTCTTGGCAAACACTCGTATAAACGCCGATCTCTTGACCATCCAAAACGACAGGTTCACCCACCCGCGCGCCAGCCACCGCACGAATCAAGCGCAACGACCGCGGCGCCGTCGCACCGCGCGAGTCCATTCGCTCAACCAACTCTTGTCCCGGATAACAACCCTTGGTGAAACTCACCGCGCAATCCGTCAAGCCCGTCTCTACCGGCATCGACTCGCCCGTCATGTCAACGCCAGTCTTTGGCCATTTAGCCATCAACCGTGCGATCTCGAACTCGGTCGCCGAGCCTTCACGCAAATCTCCCACGCTGAAATCCGCCGCAAAATCAACTGTGAAATCCACGGCAAAATCTTTTTCGCGCCATGCCGGCAGTGCAGAGTCGCGTGCAACATAATCTGCATATTCAATTGCGGATAGACCTCTGATCGCCACGAACCTCTGCGCACTGGTCGTGATTTCGCACTTGATTCGAATCTTGAATCGTGACAACCGAACAGCTGAAACTTCGCCAAAACCTGCATCGCAATCTAAAACAAAATGCTCATCTGAAATGCACTGCACCCGCAACAACGATGTGATCTTGCCCGTTGGCTCGAGCAACAGGCTGTAGCGCGACTCACCAGCTTTTAGTGACTCAATATCGTTGGCCAACTGCGAGTGCAAAAACTTTCGTGCGTCGGTGCCGACAACTTGCACCACATCGTGCGACTGTTCGAAATAAAAGCTGCTCACTTTAGAACCGTCACTTCAAAACCGTCTCTTGCGACTGGCTAGGTGCTTGCCTGCGCGCTGCCGTCATTTTACGTGCCGCTGGTATCGCCGCAATCAACGCCGCCGCCTTGTTGCGACACTCAAGGTTTTCTTCGCTGGCGATGCTATCGGCGACGATTCCGGCGCCTGCCTGCAATGTTGCGCCGTGCTCACCAACGAACATTGTGCGAATCGCGATCGCCGTATCTAAATTGCCCGAAAAATCTACATAGCCGACAACACCCGCATACGGCCCGCGCTTGGTCGGCTCGAGCGCGTCAATAATCTGCATCGCTCGCACTTTCGGCGCACCACTAACGGTGCCGGCAGGCAAAGTCGCCCGCAACACATCCACTGGCCCGAGCCCCGCACGCAGAGTGCCCGAAACCTGAGAAGTCAAATGCATCACGTGGCTATATCGCTCAAGGGTCATGAATTCGTCCACGTTCATCGTGCCAAACTCGGCCACACGACCCACATCATTTCGCGCCAAGTCCACCAGCATCACATGTTCGGCGCGCTCCTTTGGATTCTCTTTGAGTTCGCCCGCCAGTTTGCGATCTTGCTCGTCATCTACTCCGCGTTTGCGCGTGCCCGCAATCGGTCGACTCACAACACGACCGTTGCGCAGTTGAACCATCGGCTCGGGCGACGAACCAACGATCGTCACATCTTCGTGCTTGACGTAATACATATAAGGGCTCGGATTAATCTGTCGCAACACGCGATACACATCAAAGGCATCGGCCTCGAGTTGCACGTCGAATCGCTGCGATAGCACGACTTGAAAAATGTCTCCGGCACGAATGTGTTCTTTGGCAACTTCAACCGCGCGCTCATACATCAAGTCAGGCATCGACGATTCAACTTTCAGCGTGTCGTCGCGATGTGGAGGCTCAACAGGCGTGTGCGCAACCGGTCGCGACAAATCTTCGACACCTTTATATACGCGGATAATCGCTGCGTCATACGCCGCGTCTCGTGCCGCAACGTCAAGGCCCGCCACCGGCACGCTTTCAATCATGTAACAACGCTGGCGCCAGTGATCGAACGCCGCCAACGAACCGATCATGCTCATTACCGCATCGGGCATGTTGCGATCTTCGGGGGGTATGTTCGGCAAGTTTTCAATTTCGCGCACGACGTCATAGCCAAGAAAGCCCATCAAACCACCTTGCAGCGGGGGCAGATCCGGATGCAGTGGTGAGCGGTATGTCGCCAGCAACGATTCAATCGCTACCAAAATTCCTTTGTCACGCGGCATCGTGCTCGGCACCGCGCCCGTTGTAGTTATTTTGCCGTCACGCAACACCAGCGTCGCCACCGGGTCTCTGCCAACAAACGAAAACCGACTCCATCTTTCGCCATGCTCAACCGACTCGAGCAAAAATCCGGGCTTGTCACCGACGAGTTTGAGATACGCCGAGACGGGCGTCTCAACATCAGCCAAAACTTCGGCCCACACGGGTATCACCGTGTTGTCTTTGGCCAAGGCGTGAAACTCTTGTCGAGTCGGCGAAATTTTCATCTATAACTTTTAACGAAACTTTTAACGACTTGCGACTACTGCGCAGGTCTTGACGAAATTTTCTAAAATTCGCAATCCCTCGGTCGCAGATTTTTCAGGATGAAACTGCGTCGCAAAAACATTTTTTAATCGAATCGCCGCGAGCAGGTCAGACCCATAACTGCAAGTCGCCGCAACAACCGACTGGTCGGTCGCCACAGCCGATAACGAATGCACGAAATACATCCATGGATTGTCGCTCAGACCCGCGAACAAATCATCCTGCTTTATCATTTTCAGCCGATTCCACTGCATCTGCGGGCGTTGCACCCCAGTTGGCAACCACTTAATTTCGCCAGAGACAATGCCGAGACCAGCAACACCCGGGCTTTCTTCGCTGCTGTCGAACAACATCTGCATCCCGACACAAATACCCAAGAATGGCCGTGCAGAACTAATTGCTTCGTGCACGCTGTCTTCGAGCCCCGCCTCTCGCAGAGCCGTCATACATGCACCAAAGTTGCCGACACCAGGCAGCACCACGGCATGTGCATCGGCAATTAACTTTTTGTCCTTGGTCAATCGAGCATCTGCGCCGACGAATTGCAAGCCCTTTTGTGCCGAGCGAAGATTGCCAATGCCGTAATCCAACACCGCTATCAGCGGTTTGTCTTGGCTATTGAACGCAGTACTTGTCGTTGACACTCATCTATTCTGCCCGAAAAATCAAGCGCTCAGCGACTATCTGGCTAAAGGCGACTTCGTGCTGCGCGTTGCAACAAACGCACCGCGTTGACTAGTCCGCGCTCGGCTTCGTAGATTGCCATCAACAAGCCGTCGTCATTATTTTCTGGTTTTTTAGGATCATGAGTCGCCAGTCGTTGCGACTCGGCGAGCGCGACGATTCGCTCTCTGCACCGCTCGACGTTCTCGGCCAGTGCCGCCAATTCGGCTAAAGCACTCTCACGACTTAGTGACCCGCTCACTTCTTTCTCGCTTTCGTTTTTTTCACCACTCGCTTTTTCACTACAACTTTACGCGTCGGCTTCGCGACCCGTTTTTTTGTCGGCAACACCGAACTCGGGCACAACGCTTCAAGCAAACACTCCTCGCATCGCGGCTTGCGCGCATCACACACACGACGACCGTGCAAAATCAACCGCAAACTGAACTCACCCCACTCTGCAGGCGGCAACATCGCATTCAATTCATATTCAACTTTCACGGGGTCTTCAAGTTTCGTCAACCCGATGCGTCGCGACAATCGCCCCACGTGCGTGTCAACAGGCAACCCAGGCAAACCGAATACCACACTGCGCAAAACATTTGCCGTCTTGCGACCCACCCCGGGTAGCGAAGTTAAATCTTCGATCTCGCGCGGCACCTCGCCACCAAATCGCGACATCACCTGACTCGCCATACCAATCAAGTTTTTTGCCTTCGTTTGATAAAAGCCAGTTGAGCGCACCAACTGCTCGACATGCGAAAGTTCGGCGACTGCAAGTTTCGCCGGCGTCGGATACGCATCGAAAAGTGCCGGTGTCACCATGTTCACCCGCACATCGGTGCACTGTGCCGAGAGAATCGTCGCCGCCAACAACTGAAATGCCGATTCGTGCGTCAACTCGCAAATCGCCACGGGATATTCGCGCTTCAGCAAGCGCAACACATCACTCGCGCGCTTTGCGATTTCTGTTTTCTTCGCAACCATCAAGACGCAACACTACACAGCACAACCGATAGATAGCCTGTGAGACATGGTCAAATTCGATATCAAGCGAAACATGACCCCACAAAATATTGCCGAAGTTGTGCAACTACTCGACACAGTCGAAAAAGTAGATGGTCGCAAACCGCTGAATGACCATTTGTGGATCGACCTGCGCCAAGGTGGCCGACCTGGTTTCGCGGGTTTGACCGCTCGCCATCACCACACTGCCCAGCCAATCGCATATTGCCAAATTTCTCGTGGCAACGATTCTTGGTCGCTCGACTTGGTTGTTGACCCGCTTCATCGCGACAACACCCTTGAACTCGGCACGGCGCTACTCGGTGAAGCAACCAAGATAATTTCTAGCGAGGGTGGTGCCCACGTTCATTGGTGGGTCAGCGATCCGACACTCGAACACAACACTCTTGCAAAAAGAATTAATCTACAGACGGGTCGCACTCTCTTGCAGATGCAGGTTGCGCTACCACTCCGACAACAAGTACTCGCCGCAACCTCGCAAGTCACAACCCAAAGTTTTCGTGTCGGCATCGACGAAGAAGCCTGGCTCGCCGTCAACAATCGTGCGTTCATCAATCATCCCGAGCAGGGCGGTTGGACTAAACAACTTCTGCAGTCTCGACAGTCCGAAAAATGGTTCGACCCACAAGGCTTCTTGTTGCATTTTTCAGCCACCACACGAGAACTCGTGGCATTCTGCTGGACAAAAATTGATCGCGAGGCAGATCCGAAAATTGGCGAAATTTATGTGATCGCCGTTGACCCACAATTTCACGGCCAAGGTCTGGGCAGATCATTGACTGTCGCTGGGCTCGAATACTTAACGAATGCGGGTGCGACAACTGGCATGCTGTTCGTCGATCAAGACAACACGGCCGCAATCACCACTTACGAGAAAATCGGATTCTCACTTAATCATCGCAAGCAGGCTTTCGTTGGCGACATCGCGTCGGCATCAAAAAAACCCTGAAAGTTGCCCATACGCATACACTAAGTCCCATGTCAGACACCCTTTTGCCACGTTGGTCGGTTGCCGACATTCACGAATCGTTCACCGCCCGCTCGTTCACCGACGCCATGGAGCGCACAGGTGCCAATGTCGCCCGTCTTGAAGCCCAATTTGAAGAACACAACATTCGCGCCGGCACACCACACAAGCCATCAAAACAAGAAGGTGAAATCGCCGACTCTGTAATCAGTGCGATGAACGAGACGATCAAAGAATCCGAAATTTTGGGTTCATATGTTTATGCCACCGTCAGCACAAATACGCGCGAAGAAACCGCACAAGGTCTGCTCAGTGAACTCGAAGTCATCGACTCTCGCCTCACGCCGCTCCTTGCGAGATTCGCCGATTGGGTCGCCACACTCGGCGCTGAAGATTTGGCCAAAGTCAGCGAAGTTGCCCGCGAACATCTTGGACCGCTGCAAAGATTGCAAGCCCGTGCCGAACATCAAATGAGTGAGACTGAAGAGGGTTTCTACGCCGAACTTTCAACAACCGGCTCATCGGCATGGTCACGCTTGCAGGGCGACATCACTTCGCAGTTGACTGTTGAAGTAAATCTGCCAGACGGCACAAAAACTTTGCCGATCACCGCCGTGCGCGGCATGTCAACACACTCAGACCTGCGCGTGCGCAAAGCCGCCTACGACGCCGAGATGCGTGCATGGCCGACAGTTGCTACGCCGTGCGCCGCAGCGATGAACTCAATCAAAGGCGAAGCCAATGCGATCAATCGTCGTCGCCATTGGGCATCGCCGCTCGATGCTTCGCTCTACGCCAACAGCGTCAGCCGTAAAACATTTGATGCGATGCAAAACGCCGTCACCGCGTCGCTACCCGACTTTCGCCGCTGGATGAACGTGCGCGCAAAACTGCATGGCGACAAAAACGGCTTGTCCTGGTGGAATCTCTTCGCACCGTTGAATGTTGCCCCAAGTCAAATTTCATGGGATCAAGGCGTGCAACTCGTGCGTGGCGCATTCGCCGCATACAGCGACAACCTGGCCGGCTTAGTTGATCGTTCACTCGCCGAAAAATGGATCGACGCCGAGCCGCGCGAAGGCAAAGTCGGCGGTGCGTTTTGCATGTCATTCGTCGATGACAGGTCGCTCGTGTTACTCAACTGGTCGGGCAGCGTCGACTCTGCACAAACAACCGCCCACGAACTTGGTCACGCTTATCACAACACACAGTTGTCAGATCGCACACCACTTCAAAAACGTTTGCCGATGGCGCTCGCTGAAACCGCCAGCATCTTCTGCGAAACTCTTGTCGTCGAAGAAGGTCTGTCGCGACTTTCAGGCGATGAGCGACTTGCTTTGCTCGACACAGATCTTGGCGGCGCCAATCAAGTCGTTGTTGATATTCATAGTCGCTTCTTGTTCGAGACCGAAGTTTTTGCTCGTCGTCAACGCCGCACGTTGGGCGTCAGCGAACTCAACGAGATGATGCTCAGCGCCCAAGCCTCGGCTTACGGCAATGGCATTGATCAATCAACTGCTCATCCACACATGTGGGTTTTAAAGCCGCATTATTACGGCAGCCATTTTTATAACTGGCCATATACATACGGTCTGCTTTTTGGTTTGGGCCTATATGCGCAATACAGTCGCGACCCCGAGCATTTTCGCGGTGGTTACGACACCGTGCTTTCACGCGCGGGCATGGACACCGCCGAAGAACTCGGTCGCGCGTTCAACATCGATGTCAGCGACGAAGCTTTTTGGACAGCAAGCCTCGATGTACTTCGTGCCCGCATGGTTGATTACGAATCGCTCGCCCAAAAGCACCTCAAATAAAGTGAGCGGTCAATCACAGTTAGTTAAAACGCGATACGACGCAAGTCGCGAAGATATCGCCGCGATTCTCGGCGATGCGCCGAAGTATCGCCTCGATCAAGTTTGGCAAGGTCTTTACACAGAGTTTCAAGCGCCGCTCGAAATCACGACGATCTCCAAAGATCTGCGCACCAAACTCGATGCTGCACTGCCGAGCGGTCTCGAACTCGTCACATCGCGCGACAGTGACCGAGGTGGCACAACAAAATTTCTCTGGCAACTCGCCAATGGTGGTCACAAGATCGAATCCGTATTAATGCACTATCTAGATCGCGCCACCGTTTGCGTCAGCACGCAAGCAGGTTGCGCGATGGCCTGCGGTTTTTGTGCCACGGGCCAAGCCGGTTTCAGTCGTCAGTTAACTGCAGGTGAAATCGTCGAGCAAGTCGTGCACGCTGCGCGAACTAGCGCCGCGCGCGATCAGCGTCTCGCCAATGTCGTGTTCATGGGCATGGGCGAACCACTCGCCAACGAAGAGGCAGTCTGGCAAGCGGTCACGCGCATTCATGAAGCCATCGGCATCTCGGCGCGACACTTGACAATTTCAACAGTCGGCATTATTCCTGGCATCAACACGCTCGCCGATCGACCACTGCCGGTCAACTTGGCTGTTTCGCTTCACGCCGCGCGCAACGATCTGCGCAACTCGCTCGTGCCGATCAACAAGCGCTACCCGATCGAAGACCTGATGCAGGCGTGCCGAAAATATCTGCAAAAGAAAAATCGTCGCGTCACTTTTGAATGGGCGTTAATCAAAGACGTCAACGACACGGCGCGCGACGCTCGCGAACTCGCCAAACTGTGCAAGAGCCTGAAACCAAGCGCGCATGTCAATTTAATTCCTCTCAACCCGACACCTGGCTATCTGACCAAGGGCAGTGCGCCCGAAGAAGTGCGCGAGTTCGCTGCACAACTTATTGATCTCGGCGTCAATGCAACTGTGCGTCGCAACCGTGGCACAGATATCGACGCCGCCTGCGGACAACTTGCCGCTGGTCAGCCCGTAGCGATTACTTCTCGCTCAATTGTTGGATGAGTTTTTCGCGCCCAGTTTTTATCTGCTCGGTAAGCGCGCGTTCTAACAAACCCCCAGTAAACAAACTGCCCGAGTAGTGCAGGTTTGTTTCAAGCCTCGCCCCAGTTGCAGTGGCGCTAACTGTCGCCCGCAACACCCACTCGGCGTGTCGTCGCGAGTCTTGTTCACGACGCTCAAACACGACAAGTCTTGCTGCTTCATAGACAGTTCGGGTCATTCGCAGTCGCTTTGAGCGTGCAAGTACGCCGAGTCTGGCACGCAGTTCGACTTGCCAGGTTGCGTCGGTATCCCCAGCATCACTGATCGCGTCAACTTTGTGCACAAACTCTAACCACGACGGATAATTCGCCAGGTCGGCCACATAGTCAAATAGTTTTTCTACCGAAACCGGCACATCAACAGATGCAACTACATCCATTTAGGAACTACTAATACTCGGGGTGTTGTTGATCATGATCTTGATCGTGATCAACATCGTCAAAATTTCCGAAGGCTCGCGACAGCAATTTGCCGCGCGCTCGCAATTTTCCGTCCAAGTCGCCAGTTCGATCAAACTGTGGCGTCCACGGCATCGCTTGGGTTTCTTGTGGGTCAATTGTCTCAGTTTCAGTCTCAGTTTCAACCAACTCTGCGGAAACTTCAAGGGTCGGCTCTGGCTCGCGCGCAGGCGCGGCAACCACGCGTGTCGCAAAGTCGAACAAATCTTGGATCACGGCACCCGTTTTATTTTTTACAGCCTTTGCTTTTTTTGTCTTCACTGACCTTGGTCCTGCGGGCGCACTAAACAGACGCTGCTTCTTCGCTCGATTATCAATTATCTGCCAGTCGCGCGGCACGACCAGCGAATCAGCATGGCGACGACACAAAATATTCACGCGCGACGAGTCTCTCGGTATCGGCGCATCAACGCTCACAAGCAAGTTGACCGTATCAATCACATAAGCAACTTCGCCCTTTTCTCGACAGGACGGACGCTCACAGTGCCTTGACATAATTAAAGAATAGACCCGATCAAGGTTCTAAGCATGCGATTCCCATTCCTTGGCGATCGCGATAACCAAAAGTGTCGCTCGGGCACGTTTTGTCAAAACCAATCAATTGTCGAACCACGCCATCATTTGGTGCATCGCACGAAACTTCATACACAGCCTCTGTCGGGTCGATAATCACGCACGATCCGCTTTGAATTAGTGAATCTGGTCGTTGCAAATCTTCGGTTGTCGCACTTGAGTGCAAAAATAAAACCAAAATCACGCCAACTACGACCGACACCAACATAAACTTCCATGGAAAATTTGCTCGCACGATCACTTGTGGAAATTCAGGCTCGTGATCTTCGACTAGGTCATCAATATTTGCTCGTTTGAAATTGCACTCCGAATTTTTTTCGTCTCGAACAATCAAAGACTCGTCATATTCGCGACGGCGCGCCGGGTCACCAAGAACTTCCCATGCCACAGTCACGGCGGCAAACGCGGCAGAATACTCCGCAGTTTCGAGACCGTCGGCATCAGGATGAAACTTTCGCACCATCGTCCGATGTGCAACACGAATTTCTTGAGGTGTGGCCGTTGGCAATACGCCGAGAATTTGATAATGACTGGGGATAATTTCACCTACATAACGAGTTGAAAAAAGATCTCATGATCCGGTGAATGTTGCTGCAATTTTGCTCGCCGAGTCTCCTCCGCGACGCAAGAGAACCGCAAGAAACCACAACGCACCAAGCGTGACGGCAAATAGCAGCACCGCACCAACGCCCCAAAATGGCTTGATCGTGCTTTTCGTCGCACCAAGCAAAGCAACAGGAAATGTCGTCGAACCCGCTTCACTGATCAGCGTCGAAATCACAGCGTTATCGAGGCAAAGTGCAAACGACAGCAAGCCACCCGCAACCATCGCCGAAGCAATCAACGGCAAAGTTATTTGTCGAAAAGTCCGCGCTGGTGGCGCACCAAGATCGCCTGCTGCTTCTTCAAGTGACTCGTCTAGACCGGCGAGTCGTGCGCGCACGATCAGCGTGACAACAGCACTGGCATAAAGCGACTGACCCACCCAAAGTTTGTTGATGCCCCCGTTGAATGGCCCCCACCCAGTCGAAAAAATCGTGCCAACAAGAGGCACATCTTTTATTCGCGGAAACCAGGTCACGAGCGCGATCGCATCCATAATTTCTGGAGTAACCAGAATCAAGAACACGGTCGCCATAAAAAACTTCGTCCAACCACCAGGTCGGCGCGCCAAAGCAACACCCGACATGCCGCCGATTATCACGGCGATGATTGTGGCACCGAATGCAGCAATAAACGAGTTCCGAATCGCATCGCCGATGCCAGCAAAGTCAAATATCGTTCGATACCAGTTTGTAATCAAACCGTTGACCACCAGTGCCACAACAAATGCGCCGGTGGCCAGCCAAGTCTTCAGCGATCTTGCAACATTCGGTCGCCTCTTCGCATAGTTCTGCGCTAAAACTCCGATGCCGATCAAGATTGCAAAACGAATCAACACGCCGAACGTTTCGGCGCCGTCAAACAACTCGCCCCACCATTTAATGCTCGTGCTACCCGACCAAATCGTGAACGAACTGCCCGCGTTAAACGAATGTAAAATAACCAACAAAATTGGCACGAATAAGAACACCAACACGAGAACCGTCCATATGGCCAACAATTTGCTCAACACTTCGCGCTTCACACGAGTCTGTAACTTTTCGCTGCGCGCTTGATTTGCCGCGTGCTCGTAAATTTTGCGTCGAATCTGCTGCACGAGTGGTGAAGCCAAAACTGCGATTCGCGGTAACACCCAGAAAATCGCTGCACCAATTATCAAAGTCGACAGGACTGCACCGATCATCAAAATCGCCATCGCCGACCCAAGCGGCCAATTTTGCGCACCGCTAAATTGCGATGCGATCATCGAGCCAATCATGTTGCCTTTTGCGCCACCGAGAACCGTTGCGGTCACATAGTCGCCACACATCGGAATAAACGTCAGCAACACACCGGCGATGATTCCTGGCCCGGCGAGCGGCAGGGTCACGCCAAAGAATGTTGCGATTCGACCTGCACCAAGGTCTTTGCTCGCTTCGCGCATTCGCACATCTATGCGATCCAACGCAACAAATAGCGGCAAGATCATGAACCCGAGATAGTTGTAGACAATTGCAATCTGCACTGCAGTTGCCGTCTCGAGAATCTGAATACCGTTGCTGCCGATGTACCCTGTTTCAACTAGCCATTTTGAAAGTGTTCCGTTTGGCGCAAGCGGAATTCGCCATGCAACCGTGCGAATCAAGAAACTTGTGAAACTTGGTACGACAACGGCGGCCAAAATTATTGCTTTCCATTTTTCAGGTACTTTAAATGCGGCGAAGTACGCGACCGGCAAGCCAATCACCACGCACATTGCAGTCGCTACGATGCTGATTCGTAGAGTAGCCTTAAAAACTTTGAAAAATGTCTCGTCAAAAACTGACGAATAACTATTCGACGACAGATTGCTTAAATCAACCGGCAATAACTTCGTTGTGTCTTTGGTGCCGAACGAATAGAGAACAATGAACGCAATCGGCGCCGCAAAAAAGACGAGATACCAGATGATCGCCGGAATGGCGAGCAAATACTTCGGTGCTCTAACCTTGTTTCTGAACTTTGCGGCGACCGATACGGTCACTAAAGATCAGCCTCCAGCCTTCGCCTTTGACTTGTTGAGAATGTCGATCAAACGATCCAGCGCAGGCGTAATCACCTGTGTTCGCATCGTTGAGACCTGTTCATTACCAAAGAAAATCATGTCGGCCCTCGTTAGATCAGGCGCCACTTCTGAAATCAAAGTGGACATGTTTTTCATGCCAGTGTGATAACCGTGATATGACAAGTCTTTGATTGAAACTTCCGGAATCAAGTCCCAGTTGATCCAAGCATTCGCAGCCTCGGCGTTCGGCGCCCCCGCTGCGATGCAATAGTTATCCATCCAAAGTTCGGTTTCTGGCGCACCCAACACCCACTTCCAATCGTCCGGGTTGCCACCTGCTTCTTCGATACGCGTGTAAGCCTGGCGAGCATCGCCATTCCAGGCCATGGCGATCGAAAATGCACCCTCTGCGATTTTTGCCGATGGGTAACTATCGAATGCCTTGATGTGCTGTGCGAATTCGTCAACCAAGAACTTTTCACAAGCGTCAAGATCTTCTGGCTTCTCAGTGTTCCAGTCAATACCGTTTGCCCAGAACCAAGGGCCACAGTAGTTCGGCGCTCCATCGATAACTGCGCAGTTACCGCTCGCTTCGCCCATGCAAACATCTAAGAAGTCTTGCCAGTTTGTCATCTCTTTGGATATTTTCGTCGAGTCGTAGAGATATCCGACAGTGCCCCAGTCTTTGCAAACCGAATACTCATTCGTTGGGTCCCACGCTTGTGCCAAATAATTTTGGTCGACATTGGCCATATTTGGAATCAACGATTTGTCAAGTTTTTGAATCAAACCCTTTTCGATCATTTGTGGAATATATGGTCCTGTCGGTACGACGATGTCGAAACCACTGCTTCCGCCGCTAGTTGCAAGCTTGGTGATCAAGTCTTCGTTACTTGCGTAGTAATCAACTTTCATCGTCACATTAAGAGTCGACGCGGCAAGTTCACCCACCAAATCAGGGTCGTTGTAGTCGCCCCATGTGTACATCGCCAATGTGCCGCTCGACTGATTAATTACGCGGCTCCAATCACCTGTGGCTAAACCTTCGCCACTGGCCTCGCCACCTTCGGCAGAATCGCCATCTGACGAACCGCAAGCAACAGCGATAAGAGCAAAACCCGCTACTGCTGTTCCCCCTTGCAGAAACGCACGGCGAGAAAGTTTTTCACGAAAACCTTCCGGTGCCAACATTTTCAGTTGTTTTTTCTCATTACTCATTATTTTCTCCTTTTATTGTTGTGTTAAGTACATAATAGTCAGATGTTTAAGCATGAGTTGCAGCCGCGAGCACCAAATCGGCCTGTCGCGCCGAGAACAAATAGACGTCGTCAGCCGACCAGGTGCACCAGACCGAATCACCCACAGCAAATCGAGACGGGTCAGTACGGCTGACTTGCACGAGCAAGTCGCGAGACCCAGCGGTGACAACATATTGCAGAACATCACCGAAGTGAGAAACACCCGCAACTACGGCGCTCACGAAATTGGCATCCGAACTGGGCTTGGTTGCCGACAAGTTGATCGTCTCGGGTCTCACCGCAGCAAGAGCATCTTGGCCTGCCGGCACGGTTTCTTCGGGTCGCGTCGCAACGAACACGGTGCCATCGTTTGCCTTGGCGCCATTTGCGGTCGCCAAACCTCGCCAAAAATTATTCCGGCCAACGAAGCCGGCAACAAATGCCGATGCTGGTCGCTCGTAAACAGTTTCAGGATCTCCGAGTTGCTCAACATGACCGTTGAGCATAATTGCAATTCGATCTGACATTGACATCGCTTCTTCTTGGTCGTGGGTCACAAAAACAAATGTGATTCCAAGGCGGCTCTGCAAAAGTTTCAATTCAATCTGCATTTCTTCGCGCAACTTGCGGTCAAGCGCACCAAGTGGCTCGTCGAGCAAAAGAATGCTCGGGCGATTAACGAGTGCACGTGCCACTGCAACGCGCTGTTGTTGTCCACCCGATAATTGACGCGGCTTGCGAGTCGCCATCTTCGACATCTGCACCATGTCGAGTGCCTCGATCACTTTGCTGCCGATCTCACTTTTTGAAACACCTTTTTGACGCAAACCATATGCAACGTTTTCGGCGACGTTCATATGTGGGAACAATGCGTAGTGCTGAAACACAGTATTCACATCACGCTTATACGGCGGCACGCCCTGCACGTACTCACCACTGATTCGCACGAAGCCTTCGTCTGGTTGTTCGAAACCAGCCAACATTCGCAACGTAGTTGTTTTGCCGCAACCACTTGGTCCGAGCAACGATAGAAACTCGCCGGGTTTAATTTCTAAATTAAGTGAGTCAACTGCGATGACATCGCCATAACGTTTCGTGACATTGACGAGTTCTACTGAACCACGTTCGCTACCCATCAACGCCACCTACTCACGTCGCTCACCAGTTCTTAACCCCCGCACGCTTTAACTGTTTGAGACTAAGCATTACATATTTCTACTAGATTTGTACAAATGACGAACCCAGCGATCAAAACACTGGGTGTTCCCAAAGAGACCAAAACTTCTGAAGGACGAGTTGCCCTAACCCCAGATGGCGTCCGCGAATTAGAGCGGATAGGGGTCGAAGTATTTGTCGAAACTTCTGCAGGTCTCGGCGCCTCAATCGAAGATCGCCAATACGAAGCCGCCGGCGCAACAATTGTTTCAAGCGCCGCCGAGGCCTGGTCGCAACAAATGGTTGTCAAGGTCAAAGAGCCGACAGCCAAAGAATTCGATTTTTTGCGACCTGATCTGACGCTGTTCACATATCTGCATCTCGCCGCATATCCAAAAGTCGCTGAAGCGCTGCTCAAGAACAGAACAACTTCAATCGCTTACGAAACAGTCCAAGAAACAGACGGCTCACTGCCACTGCTCGCACCAATGAGCGAGATTGCTGGTCGTATCGCCACACAAGTCGGCGCTTTTTATCTGCAGAGCCCCAACGGTGGACGCGGAGTTCTCATGGGAGGCGCACCAGGTGTGCACCCAGCGAAGGTTGTCGTCATCGGCGCCGGCAACGTTGGATGGAACTCAGCGTGGATTGCCGGTGGCATGGAAGCCGAAGTGGTGTTGCTCGACAAAAATTTGGATCGTTTGCGTTTCATCGACCAAATCATCCGCTCACGAATCACAACCATCGCCTCGAATCGCGGTGCAATCGAGCGATACATCGCCCAAGCAGATCTCGTGATCGGCGCTGTGCTCGTCGCTGGCGCTCGCGCACCCGTCGTCGTGTCTGAAGACATGGTCAAGTCAATGAAGCGTGGTTCGGTGATCGTCGATGTCGCTGTCGACCAAGGCGGCTGCATCGAAACAATCCACGAAACAACCCACAAAGAACCCGTCTACGAAAAGCACGAGGTGTTGCACTACGCGGTCGGCAACATGCCAGGTGCCGTGCCGCACACAAGCACTTATGCGCTGACCAACGCAACGTTGCCGTATCTTCTTGAGGTTGCCAAACTTGGCACGAAAAACGCGGCGCAAAGCGACGAGCGTCTCAAACTCGGCGTAAACACGGTCAACGGCGAAATCACAAATCTTGCCGCGGCAACCGCGCTTAACAAAACCACGGTTGATTGCTTAAAAGTTTTGTAAAACTAGTCGCAACAACTATCGCGCCAACCACATCCCGAACATTTGAAGTGTGCATGCTCTGCATGCAAGGCCGAACCGCAGTGCGGACACTCAGAAAAAATCGCATGACGAGTACGGCACGCATCGGCGCCCACTGACTCTGCTTGCCGAAAACTTGTCTCGATATTTGTCTTGGATACATCCACTCAATTATTGTTTCACAACCACGAACAGATATCTGTTTTAGGTGCCATCCGCAAAGTGCGCAAATCCAATGCCCTCGCTATTTCGCGCCGTGTTATTCTTGCGCAATGAACGATTCGGTCAATCTTCGGAACTGGATGGACTCACCGCATAACCGTTGGAGTTTTCAGCACATATCAGAAATACTGAACACGGTTCCAATTTCAAACACATCTGGGCAAGTAAATGTCCTGCCCCGTGCCGACACAAATCTTGACGATGTTTCATTTGCCGCTGCCGATGGTTCAACGACATCTCTAAAACGTCACCTTGATCAAACATTCTGCGATTCAATCTGCGTGATTCATGACGGTGCGATTGTCTACGAGAGATACTTCAACGGCATGCATCAAGAAACTCCACATTTGTTGATGAGCGTCACAAAATCCGTGACGGCGGCCGCACTAGGCATCGCAATCGGACGCAGTCTGTTATCGATCAACGACTTAGTCACTAAAATCGCCCCAGAGTTCAGTGGCACGAGCCTCGAAGGTGCCACGATTCGGCACTTGATCGACATGTCTGCTGGCACAGAGTTTGTCGAGGACTATGAGCTTTATAAGTTTCCAGACTCCGATCTGCCGCTTATCGAATATGAACGCCAGTCGGGATATCGACCGCTTGACGGTCGGATTGCGATTGGTGCCCTGAAACATTTTCACACTTATCCCCTTGCGCGAAGTCATGGGGAAGTCTTTGACTACCGATCGCCACTGACAAATGTCGTGGCTCGCATCCTCGAAATAGTCAATGGGCTCCCATTCAACGACGTCGTGTCGAGGGATGTTTGGACGCCGTTGGGCATGGAGCATTCGGCGAATATTTTTGTCGACCCGGTCGGGTTCACAATTGCAGATGGTGCAATGTCTTGCACGACTCGCGACTTGGCACGATTCGGACTGGCTTACCTCAATGACGGATTCGTAAACGGCAAAAGCATTATTCCAAAACAATGGGTGGTAGACACCTACGAGGCTGACGACGAAGCAAGTCGGCTTTATGCAAAATCTTGGGAGGGCAGTCAATTTGAAAAAAGTTCAGGATCAAAATGGTTTGCCTATCACAACGCTTTTTGGATAATAGATCGCGCCGCACAGTTCAGCGGTTTAGGAATATTCGGCCAGAGCATCTGGATTGATCGATCAAGTCGCACCGTAATCGCGAGATTCTCCACACACCCAGAAGCTGTTATGCAGACAGTCACCGACGCAGAGTTTAGAGGCTTCGCCGCAATTGCTCAATCTTTGAATTGATCGTCGGAGTTTTTCATAGCCCGTCGCAAAGGTGCACAAGACCAGTTACTTTCGAACCTTTGACCAGTGCAGCGTCTTCGCGATTAAGTTTTGCCAGTTGAGTTTTCGCCTGATCGAAACTCACAGAATCAACGCCATAGAGTTCAGTATCTACAGCAACTAGTTCAATACCCAACTGCGCGGCATATTCACAAATCGCTGCATGTTCTTTATCTGGTTCAGCCAATTCGGCCATCAGTCCGCAAAATGCAATCTTGCGCTTAGCCGAAAGACTCGCCAAAGTTTCGAGCGCCGCGCGCATCGACGCTGGGTTGGCATTGTACGAGTCGTCGATCACGGTCACGCCGCTCTGCAACTTTCGCATCTGCATGCGTGACTCAGAAATTTTCGCAGAAGAAATCGCCGCTGCCGCCAAATTCAAATCGACACCCAGCACGCCAGCAGCACATAACGCCGCCAATGCATTTTGCATCATATGCCGACCAGCGACTTGCATCTTCAACTCAACTTCGCCCCACGGCGAAACAACACTCGCCGTCGCACAGCCTCGGTCATCAATCGTGCATGACGACATTCGAACATCTGCATGCACCGATACGCCATAACTCAAGACAGTTGCCTCGGTCGCATCACGCATCGCCCACACCCGTTCGTCATCGAGATTCAAAATCGCCGTTCCCGACTTCGGTAGCGCTTCAATCAATTCGCGCTTAGCGCGAGCGACACCGTCGATCGAACCAACGCGCTCAGTGTGGGCGTTAGCCACAGCAGTGACTATGCCAATTTGTGGTTTAGCCACCGAGCACAATCTGGCTATCTCGCCAAACCCGCGCATTCCCATTTCAAGCACCAACGCTTGCGTCTCGTCTGGCGCATTCAAAATCGTCGTCGGCAAACCAAAATCATTATTTAATGAACGCTCGTTGGCATGAGTTTTAAACGCAACACTCAGCGCACTCGCGACCAGATCTTTCGTCGATGTTTTGCCGACCGAGCCGGTCACGGCCACAACACGCTGTTGCAATTGCTCGTCAAGTCTTGATCGACCCCACGCGCCAAGCGCAAGCAATGCGGCAACTGTGTCGCCAACTTTTATCGCGGTGCGACCTTGTGGCTCGCGCAAAGTCAAATATGCACCTGCACCTCGCTTGAGTGCGTCACCAATAAATTCATGCCCGTCGCGTTGATCAATAATCGGCACAAACAATTGACCTGGCGAGATAGTTCGCGAGTCAAATGAGACGCCAGATAAGTGAGAGTTTGAGCCAACGAGTTCTCCAGAAACGGCGCGTGCAACATCTGCTGCCATGAAGCGCATACGGCTTTAATCCTAACTGCGATATCGCTATGCGACTGATTAGCACCGCGGTGCGAGTACCGTAAAGACGAATGATTAGCGAAAATCGCAAGTCAAAAACGAGCGTTGTTGTTTTATTTGGTGGTGAATCTGCCGAACACGATGTCAGTTGCGTTACTGCAGCCCATGTTCTGCGCGCACTCGATCCGCAAAAATACGAAGTGTCGACTGTTGGCATCACTCGTGCAGGCCAGTGGGTGCAATCAGAATTGCCGCAATCACGCGATGTCAAAGCTCTCAATGCGACGGGTGCTGCAACAAGTGCAAACATGATCTTCGAAAATTCTTCAGACGATTCATCGCTCGTTGTCATCCCATTGCTGCACGGCCCAATGGGCGAAGACGGCACCGTACAAGGCCTGCTCGAACTTGCCCATGTGGCCTATGTCGGCTCTGGTGTTCTGGGTAGCGCCGTAGCAATGGACAAAAGCATCGCCAAACAAGTCATGTCGGCAAACGGCATCGCGCAACAAAAGTTTCTGACCGTTCGTGATACCGACGACGCAAACTCAGCGATTGATCGTGCCATCAAAGATCTTGGCCTGCCAATGTTCATTAAACCCGCGAACATGGGTTCATCAATTGGCGTGAGCAAAGTCAAAACGCGCCAAGAGGCAATAAGTGCGTT
>JAQCDY010000092.1 GCA_027729785.1 Actinomycetota bacterium
TCCAACTGGTTTAGGGTGGAAAACCAAATGACCGAAAAAGAAATCAACGGGCTCAGCGAAAGTTTTAACCGCGAAGAATACAACTCGCCCGAAATCTTCAACCGCGAAATGCAAAAGATCTACGGCACGAATTGGTGCTTTGCTGGCATCAGTGAAGAACTCAACAAAGTCGGTGATCGCTTGGTAGTCGACATTGGCAACGAAAGCATTCTGATTTTGCGCAATCGCGAAAATCAACTGCGCGCCTATTACAACGTTTGCCAGCACCGCGGTTCGCAACTTTGCGATGCAAGCGGTTCTGGTTTCGGCGCGGCGATTACTTGTCCGTATCATTCGTGGAGCTACTCGGTTGAAGGCGCACTCGTCGCCACCCCACTGCATGAAAAAGATTCGATTGATCGCTCGACTTTGGGTTTGAAACCAGTCAATGTTGACGAATGGCAAGGGGCGATTTTTGTTTCGCTCGACCCCAATGCCCCACCTTTAACGACATGGCTTACTGATCACTACTCACTGCCACGCGAGCTTGAAAAATTCAATCTTGCAACTCTCAAAAATGCGCGAACCACGATTGACGAAGTCAAAGCCAATTGGAAGGTGCTCGCCGAAAACTACAGCGAATGCTTGCACTGTGGTGTCGTGCACCCCGAACTCGTCGATCTTGTGCCTGTTTATAAAACCGGCAAAACAACTCAAGAAGATCGCTCCGATTGGGGTGTGAGCCTCTCGCCTGGGGCTACCTCGTTGTCTTTCAAGAAAGACGAAAACCTGCCGTTATTGCCCTCAATGGATGATCTGGACGACTATTCGGTTTTCGGTGCGTATGTCTACCCAAATATGTTGATTGACATCTCACCGACAGTCGCAGTTTTCACTCGTTACGTACCTCGCTCGGCAACGCACACGACTATTTATACGTATTACCTGTTTCCGAAAGAAGTTGTCGATAATCCTGAGTTTGATCTTGAGCCGACTATTAGTTTTAGCGACTTGGTCAACCAACAAGATATTTCAGTGTGTGTTCGAGTGCAGCGCGGTGTGGCTTCACGTTCGTTCAGCAACGCCTACCACACAAATATGGAGCGCTACTGCAAGCAACTCATTCGTCGCTATCGCGCTGAAATCAGTTAAAACTACCTGCGACAAAAACCTCTGAGTTGCGCTCGCTCATAGATTCGATTACCTCTGCAAGTTGCGAAAGATTCTGCAAGAACACATCGCCATGCGCGCGTGTATGAGCAACTGAAAGTGTGAGCGACTCGCTCTTACCCCACGGCGCCAAAAACACTCCGCGGTTAAATTGCTTTAAATAATTCAGGTGCATTGCACCTGTGCTTACTTCTAGAAAGTCACGATAGTTTTTTGCTGGCTCAGCGCAGAAAACAACCGATACTTTGAAACCAAACTGATATCCGTGTGCACCCTGTCCGCGACTTTGCAAAGTCGATACAGCGTGTTTCAAAATATATGCACCCACATCGTTTGCTTGCGCATATGCGTCGTCAGTCAATACTTCAGTCAGAACGGCTTTTGTTGCAGCCATCGTCAATGGGTTGCCATTAAAAGTTCCGACTTGGCTATAACTGCCATTCGCAATTGCCGACATCACTTCAGTCGTGCCGCCGATTGCACCACATGGCAAGCCACCGCCCAATGCTTTAGCAAGACAAATTATGTCTGGAGTAACACCGTACATTGCAGTTGCGCCACCTTGGTGAATCACTAAACCAGTTTTAACTTCGTCAAATGTCAAAAGCGCGCCATGTTGATGAACCAACTTCTTTACCGCCGCCAAATACCCCGGTTGTGGCACGATTATGCCTGCGCCCATCAAAATTGGTTCGAAAATCATTCCGGCAATTTGACCGTCGTATTCAGCAAGCACATGTCTCAGCGCGTCAATGTCATTAAATGGCACGATACGAACACAGTCGGCAATCGCTTGCGGAATTCCGGCGCCTGGGGTGAGCCATGGTTTGTCGGCGGGGCCAAGTTCTTGCGCCGAGCGAAAAATTGAAATCGCGACAGAGTCGTGATGGCCGTTGTATGAGCCTTCAACTTTTATGATCAAATCGCGACCCGTGATTGCGCGCATCAAGTGCACGGCGTCCATCGTCGCTTCTGTTCCTGAGTTACAAAATCTCCACTGCGGCAAACCAAATCTGCGCGACAACTCTTCGGCAACGACTATCGAATCGGGTGTGGGCTGGGCAAAGTGCGTGCCCTGTGTTACGCGTTTTTGCACGGCAGCAACCACGCTCGGATTCGCATGACCAACAATGTTGGCGCCATAGCCGGCATGAAAGTCGATGTATTGGTTGCCGTCAACATCCCAAACATGGGCGCCCGAACCATGACTGACCCAAATTGGGGTCGGTCGCGAACTTGCCCAACTTGAAGGCACCCCGCCGGGTATTGATTTAGATGCCTGCTGATGCATTTCTACCGATTTTGGCACTCGGCTCATCAAAATTCGCTCTTCGTTCTCGATTATTTCGTCGAGTGACATCATGGCGACTAAGTTTAACACTAGGGACCATACAAGCAAAAACGGGGAGAACGAAAATGCTCAGACGAGACTTCTTACGAAATTTAGTAATTACAACGGGTGGAGTAACACTCGGTGGCTCATTGCTCGCCGCGTGCGGTGGATCTGGCACAACGACAACAGTCGATGGTCTTTCAATAGGTACACCTGATAACCCGATTAAGTTGCCCGTCACAACTGACGCAATCGCCGATGGTTTGCCAAGTGAATCGGGCACACTCGAAATTCTCAACTGGGCCGACTATCAGAACCCCGAGTCAATCGCAATTTTCGAAGAAAAATTCGGTTGCAAGGTTGTGACCAGCATCTACGACACAGAAGAAGCGGCGATCGCTAAATTGCGCAACGGCACTTTCAAACCAGACCTAATTCTTGGCATGACAGATACCGGGTTGGCAAAACTTATTGCCGCCGATTTGCTTCAGCCGCTCAACAAGTCGTATATCCCAAATTTTCAAAATGTGATCAGCGGATTGCGAAACCCGTACTACGACCTCGACTCGCAATACACGGTGCCATACATGATCTATGGCAACGGCATCGGCTATCGAACAGATCGCATCGACAAAAATGCTTTTGCTGGCAATGGATACGACACGCTGTGGGATTCGAAGTTCAGCGGCAAACTTGCTGTTCTCGATTCATATCGTGACACCTTGGCGATGGCGATGTTTCGCGCCGGAAACTTCGACGGGAACACGACCGATGCGGCAATTATTCAAAAAGCTGGTGATGACTTGATTGCGTTGCGTGAAGCAACAAACCCGAAAGTCGACATTTTGGCCTATCAAGAAATGCCTGCCGGCAACCGCGACATCAACTTCACTTGGTCGGGTGACTTGTTTACTGCGATTCAGTATCTTCCAGAAGGTGTGTCGCCAGATGTGCTGGGCTTTTGGTATCCAGAAAAGACCGTCGCCAAGAACGACTTCATGTGCATCACCAAGAGTGCGAAAGCGCCAGTGCTCGCGCATCAACTAATCAACTTCTTGAGCGACACAGACAACGCACTGCTCAACCGTGAGTACGTTGGCTACCAGCCCGCGCTTGAATCAATAACAGTTGATCTTCTGATCTCGAGTGGCACAATCCCCGAGTCGTTGATCGATGCATTGGTCACGCCAGAAAAATACGAGGCCGGCCTCGCCCAAGTTTCACTTGAGCCAGCAGTCGATGCTCTGTGGCTCGAACAATGGACACGCTTTACCGCTGGCTGACGCAAATTAAATTGAATAAATCACCTCGCCTCTGGGCGGGATTTGCAATTCCCGGCACAGTGTGGCTGGTCGTGCTTTTCGCGATTCCGTTTTACGCAGTCGCGTGCGTCGCATTTGGCACGATCGACCCAGTCTTTCGCGACGCCGTGCCGCAATGGAACCCCCTGTCATGGAATTTCGTGCAAGCACAACAAATTTTCACGAGCCTTGCAACAGGCCCATTGCGCGGTGTGGCGATTCGCACAGTTGTTTACGTTGTATGTGCGATGAGCCTGAGTTTTGTCGTCGGGTTTCCAATCGCCTATTTTTTGGCACGACACGCAGGCAAACACAAACTACTTTTGCTGGTGCTGATCATCGTGCCGTTCTGGGTCAACTATCTAATGCGTATGTTGGCGTGGGTCAACCTGCTCAGCGTCGACGGATTGTTCACGCGGTTCATGCGCAATTTCGGCATCAACTACAACTGGCTCGACGGCTCACCTATCACGGTGATTCTTGGCTTGGTCTATGGCTACATTCCGTTTTTGATTTTGCCTCTCTATGCGACACTCGAGCGTCTTGATTGGCGATTAGTCGATGCGGCGCGCGATCTTGGTGCGAACTCACGGCAAGCATTTCGTTTAGTGACTTTGCCAATGTCAAAAGCCGGTTTGGTTGCCGCCGGAATCTTGATCGCTTTGCCGATGTTCGGCGATTACTACACAAACGATCTGCTTTCACGCTCACCAAGCACCGAAATGATCGGCAATCAAATTGACTTCTTTTTGAATGCCAGTTCTCAACCGCAAAATGGCGCACTACTTGTGCTCGCACTTTCGTTGTTCTTGCTTCTCTTTATGTCGTTCTATCTGCGCAGCACTCGGCAACAAACCCGACAAGTGACGAGATAACCCAATGGCTCACGCAACAAACCATCGCAACCTGTCGCTTAAATTTCTAATTTGGGGATACATCATCTGGAGTCTCGTACCAGTTTTAATCGCTGTGATTTATTCTTTCAACGACGGTCGAAGTCGCACACTTTGGCAAGGCTTCTCGCTTCGCTGGTGGATCACCGACCCATACGCCTCAATCTTTCGCAACGATGAAACCCAAAATGCGATTTCTAACTCGCTCGTGTTGGCGTTCGCGACGATACTTGTTGTCACTCCGCTCGGCATTGCTTTGGCGATCGGTTCACAGCGCATTCGTGGTCGTAGTGCAAA
>JAQCDY010000093.1 GCA_027729785.1 Actinomycetota bacterium
CTGAAAGATTCGTTTCAGATAATGAACTAGCAATGGTTCGCCAGACGAGGTGAATGAATCTGGTCGCGAGTCTTCGCGCCGGGTTGTTCCGCACTGCGTTGAGCACCCGAGCATTGTCAAACTAGAAAGTTAAAATCCTCATGGCAAATGTAAGCGCAGAAAAAGTCGCGGTAGTCAAAGAGGTGAGCGAAAAGCTTGCCAAATCAAACGCTGCGATCATCACTGAGTTTCGCGGAATGACGGTGGGTTCGTTGGCAACTTTGCGCCGCGCACTTCGCCCGCATGGTGCCGAATATAAGGTTTACAAAAACACATTGGCACGTTTTGCCGCTCGTGAGTCTGGCTACGGCGAACTCGAACAATTCTTGAAGGGTCCGGCCGCGATCACATTCGTTGATGGCGATGCTTCGGCTGTGGCCAAGGTTCTCAAGGCTCACGCCAAGGAGAATCCACTTCTGGTGTTGATGGGTGGCGTTGTAGCCGGAAAAGCAGTCAGCGCGAAAGAACTCAAGGCGCTTGCCGATCTTCCACCACGCGAAGTCATGCTCGCTCAATTTGCTGGCTTGTTGCAGGCACCACTCACCAAGACGGCAAACATGTTCGCAGCGTTGCCGCGCAAGACCGCATATGCCCTCAAGGCACTCGTTGAACAGCGCGAAGCGGCATAAACAACTAATCAAATTAATTAACAAAATAAAAGGAGAAACATAATGGCACTAACAAAAGATCAGATTCTTGACGGAATCTCAGAACTCACGGTTCTTGAACTCAAAGATCTTCTCTCGGCATTCGAAGAGAAGTTCGGCGTAACGGCAGCAGCCCCAGTGGCAGTTGCCGCAGCAGGCGGAGCAGCACCAGCCGCAGACGCAGGCGCAGAAAAAGACGAGTTCACGGTCATCTTGAAAGAAGGTGGCGCCCAGAAAATTGCCGTGATCAAGGTGGTTCGCGAACTCACATCTCTTGGCCTCAAAGAAGCCAAAGACCTGGTTGACGGCGCACCAAAGCCAGTATTGGAAAAGGCCAGCAAGGACGATGCCGCAAAGGCAAAGGCCAAGCTCGAAGAGGCCGGCGCAACCGTCGAACTCGCTTAATAACTCGGTTGGGTTGCCTGGCTATCCAGGCGCCGACCGGGTGTTTTTGGTCTTCGGGTTGGTGAGTTGCATAGATTCACCGATAGGCTCGTAGATCGCCGTGCAATGCCCCTTGAGTATTTCGAAAGAATTATTCAGTGGGCATTTCACTCTAATTTTTCTGCTTGCCAATTTCTAACCTTAGGAGTACACTCGTGGCCCTTCGTGCTGATGCACGCGAACGATATTCGTTCGCAACACTTTCTGATGCAATTGAAATTCCGAACTTAATTGGTGTACAGCGCGAGAGTTTTGAATGGTTTCTTACCGAAGGTTTGCGCGAAGTTTTCGAAGATATCTCTCCGGTTAAGGGCGTCAGTGACGACTTGCAGCTCGAACTCACGTTTGATCCCGATGATGCCGATCTAAACCCGAAGCCAAAATTTACGGAAGCCGAATGTCGCGATCGTGACATGACATATTCGGTGCCGAAGTTTGTCAAGGCAAAGTTCTTGAATCGTCCAACTGGTGAAATCAAAGAGCAGACAGTCTTTATCGGCGACTTCCCAAAGATGACCGACAAGGGAACTTTCATCATCAACGGCACGGAGCGTGTCGTAGTAAGTCAGTTGGTTCGTTCGCCAGGCGTGATCTTCGAACCAGGTGAGCGCTTTCGTTTGCGTAACTTGTCGAAGTACCAACTTGTAAAGGGCACGATTCATCCATCTCGCGGTGAGTGGCTTGAGTTTGACGTCGAGCAAAAACCCGGCAAAGAAGTAACCGCCGGTACCCGAGTTGCGCGCAAGCGTCGCATGGGTATCTTCACGATCATCCGCGCACTTGGTTACGACGAAATCAACGCGCCAGGTTTCATCGATCGGTTCGTCAATTACTTCGATTTTCTCGAAGATCAGTGGCGCCGTGAAAAAGTAGTCGCCCCGACCCGCGAAGAAGCGTTGCTCGAAATTTACAAGCGCGCGCGACCGAGCGAACCACAAAACGTCGAAGCTGCCCGCGTTTATTTCGAACAGGCGTTCTTTGGTGTGCGCTACAACCTGTCCCGAGTTGGTCGCTACAAGTTGAACCGCAAACTTGGCGCTGAGTTGAAGAAGATCCAAGAAATGTTCGGTCTCAAAACCGGTGTCGAACTCGGCAAACTTGATATGCCAACCGATGACCAAGATGTATTGAGTCGTTGCGAAGTTTTGGCAACGATCAGTTATATGTTGCATCTTGTCAAGCAAGAGCCTGGTTATCGTCTCGACGACCAGGATCATTTTGCAAACCGCCGCATTCGTTCGGTTGGTGAATTGATTCAGAACCAAGTTCGCATCGGTCTTTCGCGCATGGAGCGCGTTGTCCGCGAGCGTATGACGACCCAGGACTCCGAGGCGATTTCGCCGCAGACTTTGATCAACGTTCGCCCAGTTGTGGCTGCAATCAAGGAGTTTTTCGGCACTTCACAGTTGTCGCAATTTATGGACCAAGTCAACCCGTTGTCGGGCTTGACGCATCGTCGCCGACTCTCGGCCCTTGGACCTGGTGGTCTTAGCCGTGAGCGTGCAGGCTTCGAAGTTCGAGACGTTCACTTTTCGCACTACGGCCGCATGTGCCCGATTGAAACACCAGAAGGTCCGAACATTGGTTTGATCGGTGCGCTTTCAACTTATGCGCGCATTAATCCATTCGGTTTTATCGAGACGCCATATCGCCGTGTGCGCGGTGGCATCGTCACCAACGAAATCAAATACATGGCTGCCGACGAAGAAGAAAACTACGTCGTTGCCCAGGCCAACACGCCAATTTTGCCGGACGGTCGTTTGCGCGATGACCGCGTTCTCGTGCGTCGTTCACCACAGGCCGCAAGTTTGGAAGATCTCAAGAAAATGCTTGAAGCCGAAAGCTTCTTCGGCGCGACGACCGACATTGGTTATGTAACACCGGCAGAAGTTGACTTCATCGACGTTTCACCAAAACAAATCGTGTCGATTGCCACGGCGTTGATTCCGTTCCTTGAACACGACGATGCAAACCGTGCGTTGATGGGTGCGAACATGCAACGTCAAGCCGTGCCGTTGATTCGAGCCGAAGCACCGTACATCGGCACTGGTGTCGAAGCGCGTGCAGCACGCGACGGCGCAGACTTGTTGTTGGCAAAAGATGACGGAGTTGTTGAGTCGGTTACTGGTGCGACCATCGTCGTGAAATACGAAAACCTGCCGAAGCGTGAACACGAGCACAAGTTGTTCAAGTTCTTGCGTTCAAACCAAGACACTTGCATCAACCAAGTACCTCGAGTTAAAGAAGGACAAAAAGTCAAGAAGGGCGACCTTCTAGCTGACGGCCCAAGCACAGACCTGGGCGAACTCGCCTTAGGCAAGAACCTGCTCGTGGCTTTGATGCCATGGGAGGGCTACAACTTCGAAGACGCAATTATCTTGTCAGAGCGTCTTGTCAAAGAAGATGTTCTCACCTCGATTCATATTCACGAATATGAAGTCGACGCTCGCGACACGAAACTCGGCGCAGAAGAAATCAGTCGTGACATTCCGAACTTGTCCGAAGAAATTTTGGCCGACCTCGACGACCGCGGAATCATCCGTGTAGGCGCAGAAGTAGGCCCGGGCGATGTTTTGGTTGGCAAGGTGACACCAAAGGGTGAAACAGAACTGACACCAGAAGAGCGTTTGCTGCGCGCAATTTTCGGCGAGAAATCGAAAGAAGTTCGGGATACTTCGCTCAAAGTTCCGCACGGTGAAGGCGGCAAGGTAATCGACGTCAAGGTACTCAAGCGTGCCGCTGAAGGCGACGATGAGCCGGGCGACGAATTGCCACCAGGCGTGAACCAAATCGTCAAGATTCACGTTGCGCAAAAGCGCAAGATCAGCGTGGGCGACAAACTCGCGGGTCGTCACGGTAACAAGGGTGTTATCTCCAAGATTCTGCCGGTTGAAGACATGCCATATCTTGAAGACGGCACTGCTGTTGACATCATCTTGAATCCACTTGGTGTGCCTAGCCGAATGAACATCGGTCAGGTGCTCGAGGCTCATCTTGGGTATTGCGCCCGTTGGGGTTGGTATGACGAAAAGAACGACAAGACGGTTGGCGCGAATCCTGTTCGTGGCACAGAGACCAAGACTCGTCCTTCGACTCCGCCAGCGACATTCGTTTCAACGCCGGTGTTCGACGGCGCGCATTGGGATGAAGACGATCAGTCGGGTTCACACCCAACGATTCAGTCGATTCTCAAGAACCTGAATCCTGAAACGGTGGATGGCAAACGGATGATCGGCACTGATGGCAAGGCCGTCTTGCGCAACGGTCGAACCGGTTTGCCTTACGACAACCCGATCACGGTTGGCTACATGTACATCTTGAAACTCAACCACTTGGTTGACGACAAGATTCACGCTCGTTCAACTGGCCCATACTCGATGATCACGCAACAACCATTGGGCGGCAAGGCGCAATTCGGTGGTCAGCGATTCGGCGAAATGGAAGTGTGGGCACTCGAGGCTTACGGTGCGGCATATTGCTTGCAAGAACTATTGACGATCAAGAGCGACGACGTACTCGGACGTGTGCGCGTTTATGAAGCAATCGTCAAGGGCGACAACATTCCAGAGCCTGGCATTCCGGAGAGTTTCAAAGTGTTGATGAAAGAAATGCAAGCACTTTGTCTTGACGTCGAGGTCATTTCGCATGAGGGCAAGCAAGTTGAACTCACCGATCTTGACGAAGAAGTTTTCACCGCAGTGCGCGAACTTGGCATTGATATCAGCCGTAACGAACGCGGTTCTGATGCCGACGATCGTGAACGCGAGCGTCGTCGAGAGAAGGCTTTCTAATGATTAACCGCAGCA
>JAQCDY010000094.1 GCA_027729785.1 Actinomycetota bacterium
AAGTGCCATTGCTGAAATTGCCGTTATCGGTAAAAACGATTTGGTAAATTCAGACTTCCAAAGCACAGTCGGGACGGCAACTTTTTTGGTTTGTTTAACAACTAAAAATGCCCCTGTTGCAACCAGCACTGCGACAAACCAACCGATGCGGGGCATTTGCATGTTTACAAAAATCTGATCGACAATTGTGCAAGAAACGATGCCGAGCACGCTGCCAATTGAAAGTAGTTCGACTGCTGTGACTTCGGTTCGCTTCAGTAGCAGAAGATAAATTAAACAACCCGCGAAAAACTGCGGTGCGATCACTAAACCGACTCGTAAATAGTCCATGCTGTTGTTTAGTTCCCCGCGTGCTTTTGCATGCGGTGGGCGAGTTTGGCGTGTGATTTGAGCATTGACTCAAGTTTGGCACTTACTATTTCGTGTTTGCGCACAACATGTTTGCCGTGCACGATCGTGTCGCGCGCCGAGACCGGCCCGCATCGCAGCCACGCCTCAATCGGATCGGCAATCGCACCCGAAAATGCGGGGCCGGTCAACGACCAAATTGCGACATCACCGACACTGCCAACTGATAACTCACCGATTTCACCGATACGACCAAGACACCCAGCGCCACCACGGGTCGCACACTCGAGTGCCATGCGTGCCGTGCCCACACCAGCGCCGCTGCGCAATTTCGCGAGCAACATCGCTTGCCGCGCTTCGAGCCACATCGACGCGCTGTCAGCCGACGACGAACCATCCACGCCGATACCAACATGCACGCCAGCAGCGATCAGGTCGATCACGGGTGCAACACCCGAAGACAAAATCAAGTTGCTGCTCGGACAATGCGCAACACCGATTCGCGCCGCGCCGAGTCGTTGAATCTCATCATGATTTGGCATCACACAATGGGCGAGCCAAGTGCGGTCGTGGCACCAACCAACTTCTTCTAGATAATCCATCGGACGACAACCAAAAGTCGCCAACGAAAACGCATCGTCTTCTGAGTTCTCGGCAAAATGCGTGTGCAAACGCACGTCAAGTTTCGCAGCCAACTCTGCCGAGTCAATCATCAATTGTTTCGTCACCGAAAATGGCGAACATGGTGCCAACGCCACACGCACCATCGCCCCATAATTGCGGTCATGATGCTTAGCAACGGCACTTGCCGATTCTTCGAGAATTACATCGTGGTCTTGCACCACATCATCGGGTGGCAAGCCACCATCTTTAACTGACAACGACATTGAGCCGCGCGTTGGATGAAACCGCACGCCGATATCGCGGGCCGCGGCAATCTCGGCACTTAACAAGTCGCCAGCGCCTTTCGGGTGAACATAAAGATGGTCAGTTGAAGTCGTGCAACCTGACAACGCCAATTCAACGAGTCCGACCCACGCCGAAACATGCGCCGACTCTTCGTCAAGCGCACGCCACAATGGATACAAAGTTTGCAGCCAGCCAAATAATGGCGCGTTCGTCATTGGCGGAAACGCCCGCGTCAGATTTTGATACAGGTGATGGTGCGTGTTCACGAGTCCCGGCGTGACAAGACAATCGGTCGCATCGACAACTTGTTTCGCAGCCGGTGGCGCACCGTTGCCAATCGCCGTTACGAAACCATTAGTGATTGCCACCCAGCCGTCACGAATCTCTCTTCGATTGTCATCCATCGTCGCCACAAGCGACGCGTGCGCAATTACAAGATCAGCGAGTTCTGAATTCAGATGTTTAACTCGCGAAGTTCGCTCTTCGCGTGTCGTTCATCGGCATCGCGATACAACAAGTGACCGAGCAACGCAGCGATGACTGCAGTCGACAAGCCAACAATTATCGGAAACGCCAAGAGTGCCAAAACGAGAATTATTGCGCCCGCCATATTATTTCTCAGGCTTGTAAGCCCAAGCCTCAATCTCAACGGCGCCGTTAGCTGGCAATGACGCCACACCAATTGTGCTTCGTGCCGGACGCGAAGTGCCAAAGCCTTCGACATACGCATCGTTAAATGTCCCGAAAGTATCCATGTCGGTCAAAAAGCACAGTGTCTTTTTCACATCTTTGATTGACGCGCCAACCGATTTGAGTTGCCCCTTCAAATTTTCGATCGCTTGGGCAGTTTGTGCGCGAACTCCGCCGCTGACGATTGCGCCGTCTTTGAGTCCAAGTTGTCCTGACACAATTATCCAATCGCCCGCGCGAACAACTGGTGTGTATGGCCCAATGGCCCGTGTCGGTTTTGCCATGCTGTAATCGTAGATGATTTGTTGGTCAAAATAGAAAGCCTAAGTGTTTAGTTCAAGTACAAAAAATGAGTTGTTTTCGTAGCGGATCGTTGCAAACGGCTCCCATGAGATGAGGTCAGTTGTCGAGCGGTCGACAATAAACCAATCAACACTGTCGTCGAGCATTTGCCTCAAATGCGTAGACGTTGGAGCTTTAGCAAAGCCAAGTGTCGTATTTTGGCGCCTGCTTACTTCGGTGGAAACAAATAAACTGTGATAAGCGGGTGCTTGCAGCCATGCACGACGGTGTACATAAGCTAGCAATAAAGAATTAGACGATCGACGACATTTTTCTGTTTGTTCCGTTTTCGTGTGAATCGATTTGCACGGTTCATTAAAGAACTTAATTTCATCATCTAACAATTTCGGCCAGCCAAAGTTACTTGCGACAACGTCGTCAGTGCTTGAGTTTTTATTAATCCAAGATGATGTTGTCTCTAGATTCGGTGAAGCAAAATATGCAGCACCGTTACGGCGCCACTCGTCGTGCTTCTCGGGCACAATGCGATACCAGTTATAAATAGAAAAAGTAACTGCCATTGAGGAAACGACTATCACAAGTTTGAACAAACGTTTAAAACTGGACTGGTGGCGTGTGGCACTTGTTATCAAGATATAAATAATTGCAAAGACTATTAAACCTGGGGGTGTGTATGTGCGCATTGATCGAATAACGATTGCAATCTGTGAGCCCGAGTTAAGGCTCGGTATAAGAAAAGATACGAAGCAAAGTCCGACTCCCGCGACTATGAGACCTGCCCAATTGAGATTGGTTAACTTGGGCAGAGAGTTATTAGAAATTATGGCAAATCCAATGAGGGTCGATATAGAAATTGCAGCGTAAACAAAGTAAAGGTTGAAGCCGTATATGCCAAGTAGGGAGACACTCAAAACTGAGCCAGACAATAATGATCCAATGCTGAACAAGTTATCTGTCTCGATTTTCCTCAATCCTGTTTGCGAAAAAGATAAAATCGCCAACAGGGCAGGAAGACAAATAAGAGAAATAACCACGAATATTCCAATAATGTCAATCATCTGATCAGGCAACGCTCGGGCGTCACCCTGCACTTGCCAATAAAAATCACTAAGTCTTAATTTCAAAGTATTCTCGTATTCAGTGCCTGAAAAAAATAAAAAGTGAGTTAAAAGTGCTGATCCTATGCAGGCTGTACTAATGTTCAATTTGATTTTTGAACCCGTTGACTTAAAAATAGCTTGGGCCACTGTCGCAAAAAAAATTGCGGAGACCAAAATTGTGCCATGTGCAGCCTTGCTGAGCATGGTCGCAGTAGTCATCATTAAAACTACGCATGTGGCCTGTCGAATATGATTTTGAGTGATATAAAAAATTAAGGTAACAGATGCGAACAAAATAGCAGTCGCAAAAAAATGACTTGGAGATATGAGGTGAGTGATTTTTGTCCCGTAGACCCAAAGCGGGTATGAAGATGCGTTCATTATGACGAGGGTCGCCATGAATGTTCTGAGTCGATTTTGAGAGTAGCGTTCAACGAAACTCCACGAGAGTCCCGTAATCAACAAGACAACAACTGACGGCGCTACTTTTGTTAGCACGAGAAATACCGCGGCATTAGAGGCTCTTTCAACAAGGCCGACCCATGCGTAGGTAAACCAGTGGTATTTAATTGCGGTTCCAGATACCAAGAACCCATCACTAATTCCCCGCTCCGCGAGAGAGTGCGAAAGGGCCTGCAGGTAGGGAAAATCACCTTCTTCTAAAAACCACCAGACATCGGGTCTGTTGATGATCATAAGTGCGCCAGCTACAACGGCACTTACATTTAATAGACGGATAGCAGTATTCGAGAACCTGTGCGTTTTGATCATTGAAACAAATGCAGCAAGTACGAATAGCACACCAGAGGGAAATAACCAGAAAAATTCTGTTCCGAGTGCCATCGTTGCGATTGCAGCTATAGGCAATATCGACTTTGCAAATTCTGCCCGCCAAAGAATTGTGGCAAAAGCGATAGTTTTTTTCATTTGAAAAATAACAAATGCAACGGCAATCACCAATATCGAGACAAGCCAGCCGATTTTTGGCAGTTGAAGATTTACGAAAATCTGATCGACAATTGTGCTCGTCACAATACCGAGCACACTGCCTACAGAAAGCAATTCGACCAGACCGACCTCTGGGCGTTTTAGCAACATCAAATACAGCAGGCAACCGGCAACAAATTGTGGTGCTAAAACGACTGCAACTTTGACGTAATCCACAGTGTTTAGGTTTTGGCGTGTTAAGGGACCAAAAAAATGACCGACAGACAAGACTTGAGCACCGGCTCCAACTTTGCGCTCACAGTCAAATGGCCGGTGTCGGTTTTGCCATGCTGCAATCGTAGATGATTGTCTGGGCAATACGATAACTCGGTGCTCAAAATTAGCCGTCGCAGGTTTATTTATGGATCAGTTTCTGCGCTCGGTTTCGGTTCGGCCGTGACGTCACTTC
>JAQCDY010000009.1 GCA_027729785.1 Actinomycetota bacterium
AATCTTGCCAAGCAGATGAATACAAAATTTGAAGCGCTAACAATTGGCGCAAACGGCGATCGTCTCAGCGAAACTGTCGCGAATTTTGGCGCCACGACCGTGCATCAGGCACACAACGCGATGCTCACCGACTTTGGCCCTGAAGCATGGGGAGAGTCAATCGCTCAGGTCGTGCGTAAAACCTCGCCGAGTCTTGTCATCGGCACGGGCACCGAGCGTGGTCATGAAATAATCGCGCAAGCGGCTGCTCGTCTGGATCTACCGGCGGCGATGAATTGTTTGGAGTTCGACAAAGATTTCAACGGGTCACAGCCACTTAAAGTTGTACGCGCTCGCTGGGGCGGGTCGCTGATGGAAGAATCACAAATTGACGCGCCAATTAAATTAGTAACCCTGGCCAATCATGTCGTTGAACCACAAGAAGAACTTGCCACATCGCCTGTGACAATCTCAGCGATTGATGTTCAACTCGACGAAAGCGTCACTCAAAGTTTTGTTCAAGATCGCGTGGAGCGCGTCGCCGGTGTAACTCTTGCAACCTCACCAGTCGTAGTCAGCGGCGGTCGCGGTGTCGGTTCGGCCGAGGCGTTTGCACCGCTTGAAGAACTTGCTGGTCTTTTGAATGGTGTCGTTGGCTGCTCGCGCGCAGTCACAAATAATGGTTGGCGCAATCACACCGACCAAGTTGGGCAAACCGGCACACGAATAGCACCAGACATTTATATCGCTTGCGGCATTTCTGGAGCGATTCAGCATTGGGTCGGGGCAATGGCCTCAAAAAATATTTTGGCGATCAATATTGATGCACAAGCGAACATTGTCACAAAGGCTGGCTACGCCGTGATCGGCGACCTACACAAGGTCGTGCCTGCCATCTCGGCAGAAATTCGCCGTCGCCAAAATAAATAACCTCATCAAACGCCGATAAAGCCCAACAAAATGTTCACATTTTGACCGCAGAAAACTAGAGTCTTATCTTGTGACGACAGAGAATATTGAACCAAATCGACGCCGCGGAAGGGCTCGTACAAGTGGTTCAGAAACTAAGTTGCCAGAACAAAGACCGTTCAAACAACCGCGAATGAAATACGCGCCAACGAAGGTCCTCAGCGACGACGAAATCGAATCAATTCACTTGGCAAGTCTGCGAATTCTTTCTGACTACGGCATGGATTTTTTGGACGGCGACGCTCGCGATTTGTTGCAAAAAGCTGGTGCGAAGATTACTGACAACCGTGTGCGCTTTGACCCTGAAATGGTTTTAGAAACAATCAAAACCTGTCCGAGTGAATTTAAATTGCACTCGCGAAACCCTGACCACACGCTCAACATCGGCGGAGACTGGATGGCTTTTGGCTCGGTTGGTAGCACACCAAACTTTATTGGATTCGACGGCATACGCCACCCAGGAACACGAAAGGATTATCAAGACTTATTGAAACTGACTCAAGTTTTTAACGTGATTCACTTTCTCGGTGGCTATCCAGTTGAGCCGATCGATTTGCATGCATCAATTCGTCATATTGAAACTTCTTTTGATGCGCTAACAATGACCGACAAAATTTTTCACTGCTACAGCCTTGGCCGCCAACGCAACCAAGACGTTCTGGAGATGACACGAATTGCGCGCCAGGTATCTCACGAGACTCTAGAAAATGAGCCGTCAGTTTTTAGTGTGATTAACTCATCATCACCACTTCGTCTCGACACGCCAATGTTGCAAGGCATCATGGAGTTCTCGTCGCGCAATCAACTAATCGTGATGACGCCATTTACTTTGGCTGGGGCAATGGCGCCAATTACTTTGGCTGGTGCACTGTCGCAACAAAATGCCGAGGCATTGGCTGGTATGACGTTCACGCAATTAGTGCGACCTGGTGCACCGGTTGCCTACGGTGGGTTCACAAGTAATGTCGACATGCAATCTGGTGCTCCAGCATTTGGCACACCCGAATATATGCGCACAGCCATGGCCGGCGGCCAACTCGCCCGTCGCTATAAAGTGCCATACCGCTCGAGCAATGTTTGTGCCGCCAATGCTCTTGATGCGCAGGCTGCTTATGAGAGTGTGTTCTCATTATGGGGAGCGATCCAAGGTGGTGTGAACTTTTTGATGCACGGTGCTGGATGGATGGAAGGTGGATTGCATTCTTCACTCGAAAAGTTTGTACTTGATGCTGATCTGCTTGGCATGGTCTCTGCATATCTAGATCCGATAGTTGTCGACAAAGCAACCCTGGCTCACGAAGCAATCGGTGAAGTCGGCCCTGGTGGTCACTATTTCGGAGTACAACACACACAAGACCGTTTTCGGGATGCTTTCCACAAACCAATGATCTCTGATTGGCGAAATTATGAAAGTTGGCAAGAAGGCGGCAGCCCGACTGCCGTCACCAAGACAACTGAACTCGCACATAAATGGCTCGACTCATATGAGACTCCAACTATTGATGCAGCAGCGCTTGAAGAGCTTCAAGAATTTAGGGCGAGACGTCTAGCCGAAGGTGGCGTTGCTACCGATTATTAAGAATTACGAAAGGTATTTGAAATGAAATCATCAGCAAGAGTTGTAGTAATCGGCGGTGGCGTTGTTGGCGCTTCGGTGCTTTATCACCTCACAAAAGCAGGCTGGACAGATGTCGTGCTCGTCGAACGCAAAGAATTAACTGCTGGTTCAACTTGGCACGCCGCTGGTGGCATGCACACGCTGAACGGCGACCCGAACGTGGCCCGGTTGCAGCAGTACACCGTAAATCTTTATAAAGAAATCGAAAAAGAGTCTGGTCAGAACTGCGGCATTCATTTGCCAGGTGGCATTCAGTTGGCCGATACCCCAGAGCGTCTCGACTGGTTGAAGATGGCCCACGCTCGTGGTCGCTATTTGGGAATGAAAATGGAGATCATTTCTGTCAAAGAAGCAAAAATTTTGAACCCATTGCTCGAAGAAAAATACTTCGTCGGTGCGCTATTTGACGAAGACGAAGGCAGCGTCGACCCATACGGCGTTACTCATGCTTACGCGATTTGCGCACGCAATCGCGGCGCCGAGGTCTACACAAACACTTGGGTCACTGGTCTCAATCATCGGCCAGACGGCACATGGGATGTCATCACCGACAAAGATCACACGATTCATGCCGAGCACGTCGTCAACGCTGGCGGCTTGTGGGCTCGCGAAGTTGGTCGCATGTGCGGTCTCGAACTACCAGTGTTGGCAATGGAACACCACTATTTGATGACCGAACCAATGGAAGAAGTCATCGAGTTCAATCGCGTCAACGGCAGAGAATTACCGCACATGATCGACTTTGCCGGCGAAATCTATGCCCGCCAAGAGGGTCAAAGCATTTTGCTCGGCACCTATGAGCAGAACAATCGTCCGTGGTCAACAAAAGAAACACCTTGGGATTTTGTATTTCAGTTGTTGCCACACGATCTTGAACGCATCGCACCAGAGCTCGAGCGAGGTTTCGCTCACTTCCCTGCTGTGGGTCGCGCGGGCATCAAGAAATTCGTCAATGGTCCGTTCACTTTCTCGCCTGACGGCAACCCATTGGTCGGCCCGATCAAAGGCATGCCCGGCATGTGGTCGGCATGTGCTGTTATGGCGGGTCTGTCGCAAGGTGGTGGCGTCGGATTATCGCTTGCCAATTGGATGGTGCACGGCGATCCTGGCGCCGACATTTGGGGAATGGACGTCGCCCGCTACGGCGATTACGCGACTCTCGAATTTACAAATGCAAAAGTTCGCGAGAACTATTCGCGTCGCTTTCGCATTACCTTCCCTAACGAAGAACTCACCGCAGCGCGACCACTACACACGACGCCGATTTACGATCGATTGCTCGACCATAACGCCGTGATGGGTGCGGGCTTTGGTCTCGAACACCCATTGTGGTTTCAAGACCCAGGCAAAGCACCACTCGAAGATGTCACTTTCTATCGATCAAATGCATTCAAGAACGTCGGCGAAGAATCACGCGCAGTTCGCGAGCGCGTCGGCTTTTCTGAAGCATCCAACTTCGCGAAATATAAAGTCAGCGGCGCGGGTTCGGCATCATGGCTGCAGAGTTTGTTCACCAATACCTTGCCGAAAATCGGTCGCACTGCATTGACAGCGATGCTCAACCCCGAAGGCAAGATCGTCGGCGAATTTTCGATTTCGCGCATTGGCGACGAGGAATTCTTTTTATTTGGATCTCAAGCCGCCGAAGTTCATCATCCCCGCTGGTTCTTGGCACATTTGCCAAAAAACTCACAGATTCGCTTCGAAACTCTGGCACTTTCAATGCTCGGTCTGACAGTTGCTGGTCCGCGTTCACGTGACGTGTTGCAAAAACTCACGAACACTTCACTAGCGACAAAAGATTTTTCGTTCATGAGCTTTCGCCGTGTCAACATCGGTAACGCACCTGTGTGGTTGTCGCGCATGACGTATACGGGCGACTTGGGCTACGAAATCTGGATCGCCCCCGAATATCAGCGTTATCTGTTCGACCTCATTTGGGGCGCAGGCAAAGAGTTTGACATGCGTCTATTCGGCTTCAGGGCTCTGATCACGATGCGCCTTGAAAAAAACTTTGGCACATGGTTCAGAGAATATCGACCGATCTATACGCCTCTCGAAGCGGGCATGGAACGCGCAATGAAGTTCGACCACGAGTTCATTGGTCGCACAGCAGTCGAAGCCGAAATGAAAACTGGCCCTGCCCGCAAACTTGTGATGTTCACAGTCGATGTCGACAAAAATCGACCAGCAGATGTCATCGGTGATGAACCCGTGTTCCACAACGGCAAAGTAGTCGGTTGGATCACAAGCGGTGGCTACGCCCACTACAGCGGCGTGTCGCTTGCGATGGGTTACATCCCGGCCGATCTCGCCATGGCTGGCACAACTGGTTTCGAAATTGAGATCATTGGCAAAATGCGGCCGGCGTCGCTGCAACTTGAACCAGTGCTCGACCCCTCAGGCTCGCGCATGCGCGCGTAACTCTTAGTTAAAAAAACTAACTCTGCAGTTGCTTTAGTTTCGCCATCGGAATATGGCACCTCATGAAGTGACCTGGCTCAACTTCATTCAAGTTCGGCTCTTCAGTTTCGCACAGCGTCTCATAGCCTGAGCCTGCTTTGCGCGGGCATCTCGGGTTCAACACACAGCCACTTGGTGGGTTACTCGGACTCGGTACAGAACCAGTCAGCGGAATACGCTTGCGCGTCGAACCGTCAATGTTTGGCACCGATGACAACAACGCTTCTGTATACGGGTGAAACGGCCCATTGAAGACGCGCTGAGATGTACCGAACTCAACAACACGACCCAGATACAGGACGGCGATTCGATCAGAGATATAACGCACAACGCCAAGGTCATGAGAAATAAAAATGAAACTTGTTTTGTCTTGTTTCTGCAAGTCGACAAGCAGATTCAAAATCGCCGCCTGAACCGAAACGTCAAGTGCCGAAGTTGGTTCATCACACACAACTAATTGCGGCGCGCCTGCAAACGCTCGCGAAATCGCCACGCGTTGTTTCAAACCACCCGACAACTGCACTGGTCGCACGCTGTGTAACGACGCATCAACTCGCATACCTGACAGCAATTCGTGAGCCCTCGCAATCGCATTAGCCAAACTAAATTTACGCAATCGCTCCACAGCGCGTCCAACGATTCGCGTCACGCTGTGGCGACGATTCAACGCTTGATCAGGGTTTTGAAACACAATTTGCATCGCGCCAACATCGGCAACATCGCGACGATTCAGAGTCTTTGCTAGACCTTTGCCGTCGAGCGTCACAACACCTCCCTCTTCTGGTGGCGTCAAACCGAGCAAGAGTTTAGCGATAGTCGTTTTTCCGGAGCCCGACTCGCCCACCAAGCCGAGCGTCTCGCCCACGCCAAGAGTTAACGACACATCGTTGATCACACGAACCTTGTGACCGTCTTGAGTGAAGACTTTCGACAGATGACTGATGTTCAGCAGCGCATCGCCAACCTTTGTCGAGTGTCCTGTCACTTGTGGCGCATATTCGATCTGTTCAACCGACCGCGGCAACGAACTGGCTTTATCGCTGTGAAAGCATCGCGCAACGTGCGCAACGTTTATTGTCACCATCTGCGGCAGTTGTGTTCGACACTTATCGTCAGCTAACGCACAGCGGGCCACGAACACGCACCCGTCAAATTTAAGGCCGAGTGCCGGTGGTGTGCCAGGAATAGTGTCTAGACGGTCAGTGCTCTTGTGCAAACCACCACGCGGAATACATCGCAACAGCCCAACCGTATATGGGTGGCTCGGGTTCGAAAACAAATCGGATGTAGCGCCTTGCTCGACGAGCGCACCCGCATAGAGCACACCCACACGATCACACATATTACGAATTACTCCGAGGTTATGACTAATAAACAAAACAGCAGTGCCCGTGTCGCGGCGCAATTCACGAACAAGATCAAGAACCTCGGCCTCAACAGTCGCATCAAGACCGGTCGTTGGTTCATCCATCACTAAAAGTCGCGGATTAGATGCCAGCGCCATTGCGATGACCACGCGCTGAGCCATACCGCCCGACAATTGGTGTGCGTAGCGTCGCAAAACTCTTGCAGGGTCGGCTATCTGCACTCGGGTCAAGGCCTGTTCTGCCATCATCATCGCATCAGAACTTGAAACACCGTTGAGTTCGAATACCTCGGCAATTTGCTTTCCAATTCGAATCGTCGGGTTCAGAGCTGTAGATGGGTTCTGATAAACCATTGAGATCGCCGAGCGACGCAGTTGCGCGACATCTTCTTCGTCAATATCAACGATATTTTTGCCCTCAAAAAAAATCTCGCCACCAGTTATTTTGCCATTACGGGGCAAATATCGCATTGCCGCAAAAGCCGCCGTCGACTTGCCACAGCCAGACTCACCCACAAGCCCATATGCCTCACCGGGAGCGATTGCAAATGAAACACCTCGCAAAACTGAGCGATCAATACCGCGAACCGTATACGCAACTTCAAGACTGCGTAGTTCAAGCGTTGGAATATTATTGGTGCTCATAATTCGAACACCTCAAGCAATGCGTCCGAGATTAAGTTGATGCTGACAGCAACTGATGCAATCGCTAGCGAAGGAAACAAAGTAGGCCACCAGATCTTCGAGAAAATCAAAGACCAAGTATCAGCAACTTGTGTTCCCCAGTCAGGTGAACCAGCTTCTAGACCGGCACCCAGAAATGAAAGAGTCGCGACTGCAAAAATTGCGTAACCCAAACGCACGGTGAATTCAACAATTAATGTTGGCAAGACATTTGGCAAGACTTCTCTGAACAAAATATGGGCGGTTTTTTCGGTACGCAGTTTTGCGGCGGCAACATATTCGAGCTCAGACTCACCCAACACGGCCGCACGCACAGTTCGCGCCACATTTGGCGTAAAAATTAATCCAATAATCAAAATCGTGATAATTGATGATGCACGTCCAATCGCAGCAACTGCTAGTAGCGCAATAATGATCACTGGTATGGCTGAAATGGCTTCAAGAATGCGCATCAATACCATGTCGAACCTGCCCTTGAGATAACCAGCAGCCAAACCAAGCGATGCTCCGATAAATGCTCCGAGCAAAGTTGCAAGGAAAGAGATGACAATAATGATTCTCGAACCAATAATTACTCTTGAGTAAACATCTCGCCCACTACTATCGGTACCGAACCAATACTTCAAAGACGGTGAAGAACTTATTGATTCATAGTCCGCGAAGTCTTGATCGTATCTTGCTACTAATTTGCCAAAGATTGCACTAAATACCCAGAAGGCCAAAATTGATGCCCCAATGATGAACGCCTTGTTCTTTTTAAGAAGGGCCAGACGTTCACTTAGTTCCGTCTGTTTAGTTTGTTTCGAAGTTTCGTCTGTCACTCTGTCACCCTTTGTCGAATGCGTGGATTTAGAATCGCAAACAATATGTCGGCAATCAACTGAAAACAGATAACGACTAAACCAGTGAGAAATACTGCACTCTGCAGGAGCGGAAAGTCTCGAGCAATAACAGCCTTTAACAACGTATTGCCGAAGCCCGGATAGTTGAAAACTCTTTCGATCGCGATGAGTCCACCCACGAGATAAGGAACCTGCGTCGCAATAACCGCGATTGTTGGCAACAAAGCGTTACGCAGCACGTGTCTAAACACTGCAGTTTTTCGCGAAAGACCCTTAAGTACTGCTGTGCGCATGTAGTCCGAGTCAAGCGCCTCAATCACACCTGCTCGGGTGACTCTTGAAATGTAACCAAACAACACAAAGAGCAATGCAATCGACGGCAGCAAAAGGTGATAAACGCTGTTAAATATATTTGGGTTTTCTTCATTTGGAAATGCCGAAACAGGAAAAATGCGAAACACCACGCCAAACAGGAGAATTAAGACAACTCCCCAAACAAATTCTGGGATTACGGCAGCAGACAAACCCCCGACAGTCAACAGTCGGTCAACTTTCTTACCCCTATTCATCGCCGCAGCGACGCCACCCAAAATACTGATCGGTGCAATCAAAATCAATGCGACAATTGCCAACTGCGCAGATTTGGCTGCTGCAGGCCCCAAGACTTCAGAGACCGGCAGTGCGAACTTAAAGGAAGTACCCAGATCGCCCGTCATCAAACCACCCATCCATCGGCCATATTGCACGACTAGTGGCTTGTCAAAACCTTTTTCTTTATTCCAAACTTCGAAGGCTTCTGGCGACGCATCTCTTCCGAGAGTTTGTTTGGCGATGTCACCCGGCAAAATTGACGTCATCAAAAAGATAATCACCGAGACAATAAGCAACGTCAAGATAGATAGCCCGACCCGCTTGACAATGAATCTCAGCATAGAAGTTCTAAGTTTAGCAACGCCGTCTCAACGCCTCTTGACTAACTGGATAAATGAAAAAGAGACCGACCTAATCTTCTAGGCCGGTCTCTTCTTCTAATTATTTTTCGATATTTAATTTGCTCTTAAGCGTTTTTGCCTGTGCTCCAGACCGCACCTTGCGCATTGAACTCGACACCCTTAACCTTGTTCGAAGTTACCGAAACACGGATCTCGTTGTAAGCAATGATGATCGGTGTGTGCACGAGGGATGCCTTCTGAATTGCCGAACTTGCATTCTTCTTCTCTTTCTCCGTCAATGCTGATTGCCAAGCGGTAATCGCTTCGTCCAGTTCGGGTGCATCTAAGTAAGCAGGGTTCCAGTCGCCTGATGAGAACCACTCACGTGCAAGGTACTCGTCAGGTGTTGGACGACCGGCCCATTCGGCGATACCGAACTCGCTAGCAAGCCATTCACCCTTGTTCGGAACTTTTGAGCCCTTAACTGATGGAAAGACGGAGTAGGCATACCATCTTGCGCCACCACCGTCTGAGCCGTCGAGATCAACTGTTACGTCAATTCCGACTTCTTTGCAGGATGACTTCACGAATTGAGTGAACTTGTCAATGTCGTCACGTTTCCAACTCTGAAGAGTTACTTTAAAACCGTTCGGCACACCTGCTTCTGCAAGCAATTCTTTTGCACGAGCGATATCTTTCTTTCGCTGTGGAACCTTCTTGTCCGCAGTCGGGAACGAGTCCATTACTGAGTCGTTGGCAACCAATGCATAGCCGCCCATAACACCCTTAATGTACGCTTCGCGATCAAGTGTCAATGCAATTGCTTCACGAACACGCTTGTCGGTCAATTGACCGATATCGCATCGCATGTGCATGTGCAGGCCACCGCAAGTTGCGACGGTAGTCCTGTAGAAATCTGACTCAGGAAGTGCCTCTGCCTCTAGGCCGTTAAGCAAATGGATCGAATCAAGCTCTCCGGTCTTCAAGGCAGGAATTGCCGCACTCTGCGAAACGAACTGGATTTGCTCCATTGTTTCAAACTCTGGAATTCGTTTTTTGTCAAAGTAGTCCGGATTGCGCTTGAACACCGTCTTTTCGTTCATCGTGTGCGAGACCATAATCCACCGACCAGCACCATTCATCTTGGTAACCCATGACTCGTCTCCCTTCTCACCATTCTTCATGATGAGCAGTCCATAGTTGGAACTTGCAACTAAATATGGGAAGTTTGCATTGACTCTCGACAAGTCAAAACGAATTGTTTTTTCATCAACTTTTACGATGCCCTCTGAAGTGCAATCGCCAAGTCGACCGGCTGACTGGGACTTATTGTCTGGGTTAAGGTGCGACTGGATCGTGTACACAACGTCGTCTGCTGTGAGCGGGGTGCCGTCATGGAATTTTGCGTCGGTCCGAATTGTGAAAGTCCATGTTTTACCAGCGTCTGTACCTTCCCACTTTGTCGCGATGCTTGGCTTGAGTGTTCCGTCTGGAGCGACATCAATCAGCCATGCTCCAACCGCACTGAGAATGCCGAGAGAACCACCTTTAGTCATCCAAGGTGCTGCTGGGCCTTCTTGTTCTTGAGCTGCAACTCTGAAAACTGTTTTATCTGATTCAGAGCTTGAAGAGCAGCCACCCAACATCTGGGAAAGCGGTACAGCAACTCCAGTTGCTACAGCTGCTTGAATAAAATGACGACGTGACAAGCCACTCTTTGTGACTTCGCTTTTTGCTTGCTCTATTTTTGACATGGGCTCCCCTTGTTTTTGGATATTTATTACTGTGATTGACTTGTTAACTGACGACTTCACCAAATCGCTTGTCTACTATATGCCATCCGACACAGCCTTGCAAACTACGACTGGGCGCCTTCATCGCATATTTGATGAAATTAGCCCTTAAAGCAAGGACTTTCGTACGCTAGTCAACGCCCTAATTTAGGCGCTGATGCGGTCTGAAGCCATCTTGGCCCCGACCTTGCCGATGCGCTCAATTCGCTTGAACAGAGCCTCTCGGGCTTTTTCAGCCTCGTCAGTTAAACCAGTAACCTGCTCGAGTTTCCAATGGCGCAAAACTACGGGTACCAAAATTTGGTCGTGGTGAATTAACAAATCATAAATTCCGACACGAGCAATTTCTCGCGAGAGTTTTTCGAAGTCAGTAATGCCAGTGCCAGGCATTGCAAACGTGCGTACTGCTCGCTCGATGCCAATAACCATGTTTGATGGATCGACTGCAATCGCTGCCGTTGCAAGATCGCGGTAAAACAAGTAGTGCAAGTTTTCATCGTTGCCGACGCGCGACATAATCGCCTCGCCAACTTCATCGTTCATCATCTTGCCCGTGTTGCGATGGGCGATGCGAGTTGCAAGTTCTTGCATGCTCAAATACGCGAGTGCTTCATAAATATCTAATGGCGCCGGCACTTGCCCACTGCGCACTTGTTGCATCCGTGCACGCTCAAGTGCAACCGGGTCTATAGCTCGAGTAACAGTGAGATAGTCACGAATGACAATCGAGTGTCGACCTTCCTCCGCAGTCCAGTTACGTCCCCACTCACCGTAAGCACCGTCGTTGCCGAATAACTGGTCTATATCTCGAAAGTAATAAGGCAAGTTGTCTTCAGTCAACAAATTTACATAGAGCGATGCTCGAACGGCTTCTGACATTTCGTTACTGGCCGATCCGAAATCTGCATCGTTCTTATCCCATTGTGAGCCAGCAACAAAATCTTTGCCGCGACTATACGGAACCATCTCGTGCGGAAACCACTCTTTGGCCACACCAAGATGTCGATTTAGTAAATCGCCGGCAACTGGCTCAATCTCTTTTAAGAGTTTGCTTTCATCCACGATTCAACCTTAACTCGTCAAACGGTCAACAAGTCGTTGCAACGGTGTGTGATAATCGTCAAGCAGCGTCAACTTTGCCTCGCGCATTTGGGCATTTTCAAGCACAGAATTCGCGGGGCGCTTAGCCGGACGTTGCGGGCGAAAGTCTGCGGTCGAAATTGGTTGCACTCGATTTGGGTCGAGTCCTGCTGCGCTCAACACATCTTGGGCGAAACCAAACCAGCTCGTCGAGCCTTGGTTGGTGACATGCCAAATACCTGCGCGAGAACTGACCGCTAAATCGACGATCGCTGGTGCCGCGTCGCTAGCAAACGTTGGCGAGCCAATTTGGTCATCAACAAATGTCAATGTCGGGCTTGTCGCCGCTAAACGCAAAATTGTTTTGACCATATTCGCACCGTGCTCGCCGCAGGCCCACGAGATTCGAACTATTTGGTCAGTCGTTACATCCAATTGCTGCTCACCAGCGAGCTTGCTCGCACCATATATGGATTGCGGATTCGGCGAATCGCTCTCTATATAAGGTGTCGGCTTTGTGCCGTCAAAAACATAATCTGTCGAGATATATATGACACGCGCGCCAACCTGGCGTGCCGCGCTGACAATATTTGCGGTGCCGTCACGATTCACGGCCATCGCTTTTTGTGGGTCTGATTCGCACGCATCAACCGCTGTCCATGCGGCGGCATGAATAATCGCCTCAGGCTCAGCCGCTCTAATCATCTCGGTGACCTGAGTTTTATTCGTGATATCTAAATCGCTGTGTCGGGTTGCGAACACTTCATGACCACAGTTTTGTGCCGACAAAACCAAATCTGTGCCAAGTTGACCAGCGGCGCCCGTGATTAGAACTTTCACTACTTTTTGGCTTTCAGCGGCTCCCACCACCAGCGGTTATCGCGATACCAATTCACCGTTGCTTCAAGCGCTTCATCTAAAGATCGCGTGCGCTTCCAACCCAGTTTCGAGATTTTCGTAATATCTACCGAATAGCGCCGATCATGGCCCAACCGATCAGCCACATATTGCACGCTTGATTCGTCTTTGCCAAGTTGCTTTAAAAGTTTGTCGACCAGCACTCGGTTGGCGGTTTCGTTGCCAGCGCCAATGTTATAAATCTCGCCCACTTTGCCGTGCTCAAGAGCCAAGTGAACGCCCGAACAATGGTCGTCGACATAAATCCAGTCGCGTTCGTTCAGACCGTCGCCATATAACGGAATCTTTTTGTTGTCGAGCAAATTTGTTGTGAACAATGGAATCGCTTTTTCTGGGTATTGAAACGGACCAAAATTATTTGTGCAACGCGTCACGACTACGGGCGTGCCGTGCGTTGAAAAATACGACAGCGCGATCAGATCGCTGCCCGCTTTTGACGCCGAATACGGACTTCTCGGTTCGAGCGGGTCGCTCTCGCGCGACGAGCCGGTCTCTACCGAACCATAAACCTCGTCGGTGCCAATGTGCAGCACTCGACCGATGTTCAATCTTCGTGCCGCGTCGATCACGACATTCGTGCCAAAACAATTGGTCAAAATAAAATCTTCACTGCCCGCAATCGAACGGTCGACATGGCTCTCGGCGGCAAAATGTACAACTGCGTCGTGGCCGGTCATTGCAGATTCGACTTCAGTCGGCTGACAAATATTGCCCTTGACAAATTTGAACCTTCGATTGTCGTCGACATCTTTGAGAGTCGACAGATTCCCGGCATATGTCAGTGAATCGTAAACAGTTACTTCGTGGTCAGTGTTGGCGAACACCCAACGCACATAGTTTGAGCCGATGAACCCGGCACCGCCAGTAACGAAAATCTTCATCGATTGATTATGTTCGCATCGGCCAAAACGGGCGAACCTGATCTTCAATCGCATCGCGAGTCGGGTTAGCAGCGTCTCGGTCAGAGAGAATCGGCTTGGCGATACCCCAGTCGGCCTTTACTGCTTTGTCGTTATAAGCCAAACCCAATTCGTCTTTCGGGTTGTAATAACTGTCGACCAAATATGTGATCGCCATATCGGTGAGCGACGCAAAACCGTGCGCCACACCAGGCGGAATAAAAATGCCGCGGTGATCGTGCGTGCCATCTGCGCGTGCGCCTATGTCGATTACTTGAGTTGCGCCATCGGTCGGCGAGCCAACGCGCAAATCGTGCAACACAACTCTGCAAGTACCGATCGGCACATACCAATAATCGGCTTGGTGCAAGTGATAGTGCAGACCAACGATGCACCCCGCCTGACGATCGCCACGGTTACCTTGCAGCATTTCGCGCCCGAGTGGAAACCACTCGCGGCGATATGTTTCGATAAAAGTGCCGCGTGAATCGCCGAACGCCTGCGGCTCGACTATTTGCACGCCGGTAATTATTTTCGACTCTGTAATTGTTGGCATTATTCAAGCTCTACTTTCGAGTCGTCGCCCAGCATCAAACGCAATGCCCGGGGCTGCTGCAAACTGCGCGAGACCTCGACATCACGACCAATCAAAGAATCTGTGAGTTTTGAAACTCCGATGATCGAACTGCCGTCAAGCACAACCGAGTGCTCCATTTCAGACTTGATCACGCGACAATTTTTGCCGAGCGACGTATACGGCCCGATGTAACTATCTTCAATAATCGAGTCAGCACCAATAACGACCGGCCCACGAATTCGTGAATTCGAAATCTTTGCACCCTTTTCGATTATTACGCGACCTTGGATCTGTGATGCTGCATCAACACTGCCATCAATGCGATGCGCCATCGCATCAAGCACAAGTCGATTGCACTCAAGCAATGGGTCTTTCTTGCCGGTGTCGATCCACCAACCTTTTAGAACTTTATGTCGTACCGAGAACTTGTTGTCGACCAACCATTGAATCGCATCTGTAATCTCAAGTTCACCGCGCGAAGAGGGCTTGATCGATCGCACCGCTTTGTTGATCGTTTTGTCGAACAAGTAAACGCCGACCAGCGCCAGATCTGACGGCGGGTCTTTTGGTTTCTCGACCAACCGCACGACATGACCGTTTTTATCCACTTCGGCGACACCAAATTGACGCGGGTCTTCAACATGGCACAACAAAATCTGCGCCGACGGTTTGTCTTTGGCGCTGCTTGCGCGCGCGCTTTCAAATTCGCTGACGAACTCTTCGAGACCTTGCTCGAGCATGTTGTCGCCGAGATACATGATGAAATCATCGTCGCCAAGAAATTTGTCGGCGATCAGCACGCAATGGGCCAAGCCAAGCGGCTCGTCTTGTGGAATGTATGTGACCTTTACGCCAAATTGGCTGCCATCCCCTACCGCCGATTTGATTTCTTCGCGGGTCGTGCCGACGATGATGCCGATCTCGCGGATGCCCGCACGCGCCATGGCTTCTATTCCGTAAAACAAGATCGGCTTATTGGCAATCGGCACGAGTTGTTTGGCACTCGTGTGGGTAATCGGCCTAAGCCGTGTGCCGGCGCCACCAGAGAGAATCAGGCCTTTCATCAGCCCATAAGCCTAGAGCGATGCAGCGAACTAGCGTGAACTGTCATGAATCAAGCCCGCAATGCGTTTTTGCACCCGTTCGCTAAACCCACAAAAGACACCTTCATAAAACTTGTGCGCGGTCAGGGTGCACTCGTCTGGGACGACAAAGGCAACGAACTTGTCGACGGCATGGCCAGCCTTTGGTATTGCGCGGTTGGGCATGGCCGAAAAGAAATTGCGGATGCGGTTGCCAAGCAGATTACGACTCTCGAGGCATACTCGACATTCGATCCGTTCACGAGCGAGCCTGTCGAACAACTTGCGGCGAAATTAGTTTCACTTTGCCCGATGCCCGATGCTCGCGTGTTTTTCTGCGGTAGCGGCTCTGAGGCTGTCGACTCGGCGATGAAACTGGCGCGACTCGCCCATGTTCAGGCGGGTCACCCAGAACGCACACTGATTATTTCCCGCATGCGTGGCTACCACGGCACGAACTACGGCGGCACCAGCGCGCAAGGTCTGCCACTCAACAAAATCGGTTACGGCCCACTCGTGCCAGACGTCGAGCAAGTTGCGAGTGACGACCTCGAAGCGATGTCGGTCCTCATGTCGCAACATAGCAACACCGTTGCCGCAGTTCTCGCCGAGCCACTGCAAGGTGCAGGTGGCGTCTACCCGCCGTCGGCTGACTATCTCAAAGGTTTGCGCAAACTTTGCGATCAGCACGGTGCGTTTTTAATTTTTGACGAAGTCATAACCGGCTTTGCGCGACTCGGCACTTGGTTCGGTGCAAATTTTTATGATGTCAACCCAGACTTGTTGTGCTTTGCCAAAGCGGTTACTTCTGGCTATCAACCACTCGGCGGTGTGTTTGTCGGCAATGCAGTGCGCCAGCCGCTTGAAGCCGATGCTGACTTCTTTTTGCGCCACGGCTACACATATTCGGGGCATGCATCGGCTTGCGTCGCAGCACTGGTAAATCTCGAAATTATCGAGCGCGAAGGTTTGCGTGATCGCGCCGTGCATATCGGCAAACGAATTGGTGACGCGCTAAAGGCTCTTGCACACGATGGCGTCATTGATCATGCGCGTGGAGATGGCGCTGTTTGGGCGGCTGGCCTTCACGCCTCACAAAACAATGTCAAGATTCGCGACCGAATGCTTGAGTTGGGCGCGATCACCCGCGCGATCAATGCAGACACAAACACTTTCTGCCCGCCACTGGTCATCACCGACGCGCAACTCGACAAACTGCTTGACGCCTTCGCTCAAGCCGCCTCCGGCAAATAACTTAACTAAATTATTTTTGCGGGTGGGTTAAGAGTTTCATCAGGCTGCTGGTGTCCCAGCGGGCACCACCCATCTCAATGACGCGCGCATAAAGAGCGTCGACGAGTTTGGTCATCGTCAAGTCTGCACCATTATTTTTTGCCTCATCGAAACAGATACCCAAATCTTTGCGCATCCACTCGACGGCAAAACCAAATTCAAATTGATCGCGAACCATAGTCTTCGAACGGTTCTCCATTTGCCATGACTGCGCCGCACCTTTAGAAATGACCTCGACGACCTGGTCAGCGTCAAGACCCGCCCGCAAAGCAAAGTTGAGAGCCTCGGCAAGACCAGAAGCGACGCCGGCAATACAAATCTGATTGACCATCTTGGTCAATTGCCCAGCACCGGCATCACCCATGCGTTGACACGCTTTGGCATAAGCGTCAAATACCGGCCGCACACGATCAAATATTTTTTGATCATCGCAACCGCACATCACTGTAAGCGCGCCGTTTTCTGCGCCGGCTTGTCCACCAGAAACTGGTGCGTCAATAAAGCCGACGCTCTTTGCATTGCACGCTGCCGAAAGTTCACGCGCCAGATTTGCCGATGCAGTCGTATGGTCAACGAGCACCGAGCCCGGCTTCAAACCAGCGAGTGCACCGCTTGCACCGAGCACGACACTGCGCACATCGTCGTCGTTGCCAACACAAACCATCACAATTTCACACTGCTCGGCGACCTCGCACGGCGTTGATGCAAAACTGCCACCGTTCTTCTCAACCCACTGTTGTGCTTTTTCGGTATTGCGATTGAATACAACGAGATCGTGGCCCTTGCTCGCCAAATGCCGCGCCATTGGCGAACCCATCACTCCGAGACCGCAAAACCCAACTTTCATTTTACGTCAAACCGACCGAGCGACTATTTCTTTTTCGTCGCAGCTTTGGCTGGCTTTGCCGCGGTCGACTTAGCGACTGACTTTGCGGCTGACTTAGCCGGCTTTAGTACACCTTTTTCAAGCGCCTTGTCCAAGTACGCTTCGGCCTCTTCAGTCGTGCACTTGAGCGCAGGTTGAATTTCAGAAATCAAATTGACCCTTGCGCGGTCATACATTGTTTTTTCGGCGGCCGACAATGCCGAATCACGATCACGTGCCGCGAGGTTACGCACAACTTCGGCGACTTGATAAACATCGCCACTCTTGAGCTTTTCTTGGTGGTTCTTGAATCTGCGTGACCAGTTCGCTGGCACGCGTGGGTCGGCTTTTGCAAGAACCGAAACCAAATCTTGCAATTCGCTCGACGAAACTGGTGGTCGCACACCAACTGTAGAAATTTGTTCGACGGGTATCGACAGCGTCATCTCGTTGATCACCGTGCGCAAAATCAGATAGTCGGACGTCTTGCCGAAGGCTTTCATCCGCTTGATGTTCATGACGATGCACGCGCCATGTTGCGGATAGATGACCGTGTCACCCTTTTTCCATTTAAGTTTCACTGAACACCCTTCTCAATCCGACCCCAAAGGATACGCCACGAAAGACCAAATAGCCGAATAATTTAAGCCCGCAGCCTTTCATTTCGTGGATCGAACAATGGCTCTTGCCCCACGGTGGCTTTTTTGCGCTCACCGAAGATTTCAATTTCAAGTTTGGTGCCAGGTTTTTCGAATTCGGGTCGAACATATGCCAACGCCACGCTCTTGTTCAGCGTGAAACTCCAGCCACCCGAAGTCGCAATGCCGATTCGCTTGTCGCCATTGAACACCGAGGCACAAAATGGTGCGTCAGCTTCGCCATCTTCGTCAAGAGTCATCGGCACGAATCTCCACTTTGAACCAGCAGCTTTTTCGGCAACCAACGCCTCGCGACCCACAAATGACGGCTTAGTCAAGTCAACGAAACGATCTAGCGAAGCATCAAACGGCGAGAAGCCAATTTCAAGGTCACCCTTCCATCCGCGATAACACTTGTCGAGCCGCAAACTGTCGACTGCATAAATGCCCATGTCGGCGATTTGATATTGCTCGCCTGCCTTCCAGATTGCGTTGTAAAGCCCAACCATCTGGTCGTTCGACGCGTGCAACTCCCAGCCGAGTTCACCGACATAGTTGACGCGCAAGGCCCGCACCGTGCCGACTGCTGTGTCGATCATGCGCATTGACAACCAAGGAAATGCGGCGTTATCAAGAGCGGAAGTCGTGACTTGCGCCAAAACGTCGCGCGAACGCGGCCCGACCAAAATAAGCGAGCCATAATCTTTTGTCACATTTTTAAGCGTCACCGAACCATCGGTGGGCAACGCCATTTCTAGAACATCTAAGTCGTGCCATTCTGAACTCGCCGCGCCGACCAGATAAAAACTCTCTTCAGCAACTCGCACGACAGTGAACTCGCTCAAGACTTTGCCATCTGGCAACAACGCATAGACCAAACTGATGCGCCCGACCTTTGGCAACTTTGTGCACAGCAAGTTGTCAAGATACGAAAATGCGCCAGGGCCTTTGACTTCGATTTTCGTGAAGCCAGGCAGGTCAAGCAGTGCAACACCGTTGCGCGCCGCGTTTACTTCTTTAGCCACAACTTTACGCCATCCGTTGCGTCTGAAAAACGACAGCGAATGATCTGTCACTTCGTTTCTCGGATCAAAATATGTTGGTCGCTCCCAACCGCCACGCGCGCCGTAAGCAGCACCTTTCTTTTTTAGTTGTTCATAAAGTGGCGACACGTATGCGGGTCTACCTGCTGGTCGCTCTTCGAACGGAAAGCCCATCGCATATTCGTTTTGATAAACCTCGACTGCTTTATCAACCGTGTATTGCGTCGTTGCATATTCTTTGTAGCGACGGCGGTCAATCACCCAAAGATCGAACTCTGGTCGACCCGTGAGTATCCATTCGGCAATGGCTTTGCCCGCACCGCCACCTTGTGCGATGCCGAAACTGAATGTATTGCAATGGAAGAAATTGCGCATGCCTCGCTCAGGTCCGAGATATGGGTTGCCATCTGGCGCATACGGAATTGGCCCGTTGACAACTTTGGCGATACCCGCGTCACCGAGAACTGGCACACGCTCGCCCGCATCAAGAATTTGTTTTTCGAGTCTCTCTAGTTCTTCTGACCACAACATGTTTGCAAATTGATCTGGAATACCATCGAGCCACATTGGTGTCGCCTGCCACTCATATGGCCCGAGAATAAAACCGCTTCGCTCTTGACGCAAATAATAAGAAGTGTCAGGGTCACGTAGTAGTGGCAGTGGTTCACTGCGTGCTGCCAGTTCGTCAATTTCTTCGGTGATCAAATATTGGTGCGCCATCGTCATGATCGGCAAATGTCGACCGATCAGGCTCATCAACTCACCAGCACGATAGCCAGCAGCATTGATCACGATTTCGCATTCGATTTCGGTTTCGACACCAGCGGCATTCGTCGTGACAGTCCACTCGTGATTTTTGTGTTGACGCAAACCGGTGACGCGTTCGTTGCGACGCACTCGCGCACCCAATGCTCGAGCCGCACGAGCCATCGCCTGGGTTACTTGCGAAGGATCAATGTCGCCGTCTAGCGGATCCCAAAGTGCGCCGAGCAAATCGTGGGTCTTGATCAACGGATATCGATCCACAAGTTCTGCCGGGGTGAGCATGTCGTACTCCATGTTGTTGGCACGGGCCATGCTCTTGACATGACGAAACTCGGCCATGCGCTCTTCGCTGTGTGCCAACCGCACCGAACCAGTCACGTGATAGCTGATCGGAAAGTCTTTGTCTTTGGCCAATTCGCGATACAGCGCGGCAGAATATTTTTGCACCTGCATCACGCTCCAACTTGTCGAATACGTCGGCACGTTGCCTGCGGCGTGCCAAGTCGAACCCGAGGTGAGTTCGTCGCGCTCAAGCAACAACACATCGGTGCAACCCATTTTCGAGAGATGATAAAGCGCACTACATCCGGCGATGCCACCGCCGATAATTACAACTTTTGCTCTCTCGCTCATTGACTTGACCGTAACCTCTCTAAAAATTCACTTTTCTTGACACGCGATTCTCAAAAACTAGTGCCAAACTGTAGCGTTGATAAGGCTAAAGAATTAAGCAATACCGAAACAAATTGTGATCGACCCAAAAGGCAGACAATGGCAGAGTTACCGAAAAACGCACGCGTTGTAATCGTCGGCGGCGGCATAGTCGGTTGCAGTGTTGCATATCACTTGGCTCTGCGCGGTTGCACCGATGTCGTATTACTTGAGCGCAAGCAACTTACTTGTGGCACAACCTGGCATGCGGCCGGGCTGGTTGGCCAGTTGCGCGCGACACACAACTTGACGCGACTTGCTCAATACACAACGAACTTGTTCAAAACACTCGAAGATGTCACCGGTCAAGCGACTGGTTTTCAGCAACGTGGCTCGGTTGCCGTCGCCCCGAATCACGAACGATTCGAAGAACTCAAGCGTGGCGCTTCAATGGCTCGCGTTTTCGGGCTTGATGTCAACATCATTTCGCCAAAAGAAATAGCCGACCTCTTGCCTCTAGCCCGGGTCGATGATTTGGTCGGCGGCGTGCATCTGCCCAACGACGGCGTGGTTAATCCAATCGACACCACACAGGCGCTTGCAAAAGGAGCCCGGTCGCACGGCGTGAGAATTATTGAAAATATCAAAGTTGATTCGATCATCGTCGAAGACGGAAAAGCGGTCGGCGTGAAAACAACTCTCGGTGATGGCAGCAACACGAAATCAGAAATTCGCAGCGAGTTCGTCGTCAATTGTGCCGGTATGTGGTCACGCGAACTTGGCGATGCGGCCGGCGCAATCGTGCCGCTGCATGCTGCCGAACACTTTTATATCGTCACTGAAGCAGTGCCCGATATTTCACCGAATATGCCGGTTCTACGCGACCCAGACGGCTGCGGATATTTCAAAGAAGACGCCGGCAAGCTTCTTGTCGGTTGGTTTGAACCAGTTGCAAAGCCGTGGGGTATGAAGGGCATCTCCGAAGAGTTTTCGTTCACATCACTACCTGAAGACTTTGAACACATCGAGCCATTGGTCGCCGCGGCGACACACCGCATGCCATTGCTCGCAAAGACGGGCATCAGGTTATTTTTCAACGGCCCAGAATCATTCACACCAGACGACAGATACCTGCTTGGCGAATCACCCGATGTTGAAAATCTTTTCGTCGCCGCCGGGTTCAACTCGATCGGAATTCAGTCTTCGGGTGGCGCAGGCAAAGTGCTCGCCGACTGGATTTTGGATGGTCGCCCGCCGATGGATTTGTGGGATGTCGACATTCGCCGCTCAATGCCATATCAGCGCAACAAAAAATATCTGCATGATCGCACTGTCGAGACTCTCGGCTTGCTTTACGCGATGCACTGGCCGTTTAGGCAACCTGATACTGCTCGCGGTGTGCGCAAATCTGTGTTGCACGATCGTCTCGCCCAACGTGGCGCTTGCTTCGGCGAGGTCGCCGGTTGGGAGCGCACGAACTGGTTTGCCCCAAGTGGCGTGAAACCTGAATACGTATATACGTATGGCAAACAGAACTGGTTCAAATATTCCGCCGAAGAACACAACGCCGTGCGAAATTCGGTTGGCTTGTTCGACCAGTCGTCGTTCGGCAAGTTCATTTTGCAAGGACCTGATGCGATGTCGGTGCTAAACCAGATTTGCGCCAACGAAGTCGATGTGCCTGTGGGCAAAATCGTCTACACACAGTGGCTCAACGAAACCGGTGGTATCGAAGCCGACCTCACCGTCACGCGACAAGCAATCGACTCGTATTTAATAGTCACCGCCGCGGCCACCCAAGTGCGAGATTTTGCATGGCTTCGCGAACACATCCCAGCGTCGGCTCGGGCGATGGCGATAGATGTTTCATCGGGTCAAGCAGTGTTGAGCGTGATGGGTCCAAACTCGCGAGCCTTGCTCTCGGCACTTACGCCAGACAATCTCTCAAATGAAGCGTTCGCTTTCGGCACTTCAAAAATCATCGACTTGGCTTATGCCCGCGTGCGTGCGAATCGCATCACATATGTCGGCGAACTCGGCTGGGAACTTTACATACCCACAGAGTTCGCAATGGGCGTGTTCGACGCGATTACCGAGGTTGGCAAAGAGTTTGGTCTGCGCCACGCGGGCTACCACGCACTCAACTCATTGCGCACCGAAAAGGGCTACCGCCACTGGGGACACGATGTCTCGCCGGACGACACACCTCTTGAGGCCGGGCTTGGTTTTGTCGTGGCAATGAACAAACAAGGCGGCTTCATCGGCCGCGACGCACTGGCAAAACAAAAAGAAACGGGCCTCAAAAAGCGAATGGTGCAGTTTTCGCTCGCCGACCCCGAGCGTTTGCTGTATCACAACGAACCAATTTGGCGCAACGGCGAACTCGTCGGCAGCATCACTTCTGGCATGTTCGGCCACACGCTGAACGCATCGCTCGGCATGGGGTATGTCACCAATAAAAACGGCCTTGCCGACAAGAAATTCGTCACAGACGCAAAATACGAAATCGAAGTTGCCGGCGAGCGCATTGGTGCCACCGCATCACTTGATCCTTTCTACGATCCCAAGAGTTTGCGCGTCAAGTCGTAATATGATGGCGCCATGACAAGTTCTCAAAAAGAAGGTCGTCGCGGCGGACCAGGCGCTCGTCGCGCACTTCGCGCCGCACCACTCGCGCTTGACATTCGCCCCGTCAACCCGGGCATGGAGAGTGGTCGCTACAAACCTCTTACGGACGCCGAGGTGCTAAAAATTCACAACGCAGCGCTCGATGTGCTTGAAAACATCGGTCTTGCCGATGCAATACCAACATGTCTTGATGCGCTGCTTCCAAAGGGTTGCACACTTTCACCCGAGGGTCGACTGTTGTTTCCGCGCAGTTTGATCGAACACACTTTGTCGATTGCGGCGCGTAAGTTCACGCTTTATGGTCAAGATCCGAAATACGACATGCAACCGTGGGGCAAAAAAGTTTATTTTGGCACTGCCGGCGCCGCGGTTTACATCGTTGATCCAAAAACTGGCGAATATCGCGAATCACGTTCGCAAGATGCCTATGACATCGCGCGACTTGTCGATCAAATGGAGCACATTCACTTTTATCAGCGCACAGTTGTGCCCCGAGACTTACCAGACCCGGCCGAAATGGATATCAACACTTGTTATCTGAGCGTCAGTGGCACAACGAAACATGTCGGCACTTCATGGGTGCACCCCGATCACCTCGACGCATCACTGCGAATGTTGCACGACATCGCAGGAGGCGAAGACAAGTGGCGTGCTCGCCCATTTGTAAGCCAATCAAATTGCTTTGTCGTGCCGCCGCTCAAATTTGCGGCTGATGCATGTCGTTGTCTTGAAACTGCGGTTTACGGTGGCATGCCAGTGCTGTTGTTGTCGGCTGGTCAGGCAGGCGCAACCGCACCGGCCGCTCTTGCGGGTGCGCTCGTGCAAGAAGTTGCCGAAGTTCTTGCCGGTTTGGCGTATGTCAATGCGTTGATTCCTGGTCACCCCGCGATTTTTGGAACTTGGTCGTTCGTTTCTGATCTGCGATCGGGAGCAATGTCGGGTGGCAGTCCAGAGCAGGCAATTTTGTCGGCAGCAAGTGCACAAATGGCGCACTTTTATGATCTCACCGGTGGCACTTCGTCAGGCATCAGCGACTCAAAAATTCCTGATGCACAGGCTGGCGCTGAAAAAGGTTACAACCACGCGCTTGTTGGCAACGCCGGCATGAATTTGATTTACGAATCTGCCGGCATGCACGGCAGCTTGCTCGGCTTCTCACTCGAAGGCGTTGTGCTCGACAATGACATCGTCGGCGCGGTGCAACGCACAATCAAGGGCATCGAAGTTACTGATGAATCGCTTTCAATCGAGACGATTCGTAGTGCGGTCATCGGCGGCCCTGGTCACTATTTGGGAGCCAAACAAACGCTTGACATCATGCAGACCGAATACATCTACCCTGCTGTCGGTGACCGTTTAAGTCCAAAAGAATGGAACGAAGTTGGTCGACCACAGATTATTGATGTGGCGATCGCCAAAGTGAAGAATGTTCTTGACAACAACTTTCCGAGCCACATACCCGAAGAAGTTGACGCCAAGATTCGCGAATACTTGCCAATCGCACTGCCGCGCCAGAACATGATTCACCCGGCTTTGCGCGGCGAAACAGCCAGCGTCTAACCAGTTCGCAAAACTTTTTGGCGCCCTTGGTAGGAGTCGAACCTACGACCAACGGATTAGAAGTCCGGTGCTCTATCCACTGAGCTACAAGGGCAAGACCCTCAGGCTATCTAATTTGTAATTCTGTGTTTGTGCGTATAAATGTTCGCCGTGCCGTCACGCACAAAACCAACAAGCGTGATGCCGAGATCTTCGGCAGTTTCGACGGCCAAATTTGATGGTGCGCCAACGGCAGCAATAAACGCGATCCCTGCCATTGCCGCTTTTTGAATAATCTCAAACGACAAACGACCACTCACGACCAAAGCATGACTTGAAATCGGCACCTTGATGTCGAGCACCGCTTTGCCGATCACTTTGTCGACTGCGTTATGTCGACCGATATCTTCGCGCACGCAATATGCAACACCCTGAGCGTCTACTAGCCCTGCAGCATGCAAACCACCCGTGCGATCAAAGGTTGGTTGAGCCTTGCGAATTATGTCTGGTAACGATGTCAACATCTGTGCAGTCATCACTGGGCCAGTCGATAAATCGATGCGGCTTGTGATCTGTGCGAGTTGCTCGATCGATGTCGTGCCACAAATTCCGCAACTAGCCGATGTCACCATGCCACGTCGCGACAGTGCTTCATCAAATGGCACTGCCAAACTCACGGTTACGACATTAAATTGTTGTTCCGCTGAGTCTGGCAGTTGGCAATAGCGCACAGTATTCACATCCTCAGATCGTTTGATCATGCCTTCGGTGAATAAAAACCCGACCGCCAACTCAAAGTCATGGCCTGGGGTGCGCATCGTCACTGCAACCGACTGCGCCTCTTGCTGCGGCGACTCGGCGCGAATCTCAAGTGGCTCTTCGGTCACGAGCACATCGGGCTTGCTGGTTTGCGAGCCGTCTTTGCGCACGGCGGTGACTGTCCAATTGGCGACCTTGCGCCGAACCGCCGCCGCGATGTTTGCCATATATAAACCCTACCAATGGCTATCTGTAAGGCTTTTAGAGGGTCACAAAAATCATATGGAGGCTCAAATTGTGCTTAGATATCTCTCGGGGATTCTTTAAGGTCACAACGATGTGGCCGGAACGCCTGAACTAACTATCGGAGGACACAAATGGAAACGCTTGTAACAAGCAATTACCAATTGGTGTATAACTCCTTTTCTTTCGCTGTAGCGGCGCTAGGAATTGGA
>JAQCDY010000095.1 GCA_027729785.1 Actinomycetota bacterium
AGGAAACACTTCGTCTTTCATCTTTGTTTCTTGCATGCACAACACATCAGGCTGGTTTTCGTTCACCCATTGGGTGACGCGCTCGAGTCGGGCTTTAAGCGAGTTGACGTTCCATGTCGCGATTAGCACGACAACACCGTACTCAAAAAGTGTTTAACGCTTCTTACTCGGCGCGCTCTTTTTTGCGGCCGGCTTGCGGTGCCGCGATCGACGCTTGGCTTTCTTGGCTTGCTGACCCCGCGCAGTATGCGTCTTGACTTGTGCGTTGCGATGCGTGTGGGTCTTCATCGGCGCCTTTTGGGTCGCCAGAGACTCCATGCCAAATACGGCAAGCTCAACACTTCGCCGTGATGGCGTGTAGCCAACGACGACCAAACTCAGCACTGCTCCGAGTTTTACGTGCTCGCGCGCACTGCGTGGAGTCGGGTTGGCCATCATTCGCATCGGCAAGTAGCCCGAAACTTCGCCAATTTTTACGTACACGCCGTGCGACGCATAACTGTCTACTGCGCCTTTAACTTTTGTGCCAATCGGATTTTTCTCGACGAAATTCAAGAAGGGTGTCAGTTCGTTGAGTTTTGGTGGTTGCGATTTTTGTGCTGTTACTTTTTGCGTTACGACTTTTTGCGTTACGACTTTTTGCGTTACGACTTTTTGCACGGGCACTTTTTGTGGATTCGACTTCGATACCGAGGCTTTTGGTGGCGGTGACTTCGGCACAGGCATCGGACGCATCGGCGAACGAGTTGACTTGGCGCGACGCAAAGTTGCCGCCGACTCACGACCAGCGAGTTTGCGCACCGGCAATCGTCGAATAAACACCCAACCCACATTCGGCACCGGCTTGCCGCCGATCAATCGACCCTCATCGAACAACCATTTATATTGCTCGTGAAATTCTTGATAACTATCATTCGATAAAATGCTGGCTTTAACTTTGTCGGCGATCGTCAACACGAATCCATCTCCGCGACCAACTGCACCTGCTGGGGGTGCAACGAGTTCGTTGTTGTTTATCGCCTCGTCGAACTCGACTCGCTCACGACGATCAATTCGATGACCGAATGTTGCATCAACAACCACGGTCACTTTGGTGCCCGGAAACTCGTTCATAAACGCCAACACGGCATCATTAAGTTGTTTCAGGCTCGGTTCAGTTCGACCCTCTGTCGCAAGATTCGAGCCGTCAACTACGACATGCGAAAACGATTTAATCACTCTCTCATTCAACCACCGCTAACTAGTTACCAGTTAGCGAATGTTTGCGCCATTAAGTCATCTAGTTCTTGATCGTGAATTGTCTTTGATCCGGTTGCCGGGCTTCCCGACTCGACTCGAGCCACATGATGCAATGTGTAGCCATCTTGCTTCAGCGACCAGATGCGGTCGTCGACGAAATATCTTGGCCCCATGTTCTCTGGTTCTTCTTGCAACCAAACCAACTCTTTGGCGTTCTTATATTTAGCCAAAATCAGCTTGATCCGCTCAATCGGAAACGGATACAGCTGTTCGAGCCGAACGATCGCATATTTTACGCCACGCTTGTCGCGCTCGGCAATAGCGTCCCATGCAACTTTGCCGCTACAGAAAATCACTCGAGAAACTTCATTCGCGTTTGCAATCGTCGAGTCGTCAAGCACTTCTTCAAAACTTCCGGTCGTTAATTCATCTATTCGTGAGCGACTTTGCTTCATTCGCAATGGTTGCTTCGGCGAAAAAATTACCAGCGGCTTGATGTGGCTTTGCTTCACTTGACGACGCAACAAGTGAAAGTACTGCGCAGCAGTCGTCGGGTTGCAAACCTGAATGTTGTCTTCGGCACACAACTGCAAGAACCGCTCGATTCGTGCCGACGAATGCTCGGGGCCCTGACCTTCGTAGCCGTGTGGCAACAACAACACCAACCCGTTGCGCTGCTGCCACTTATCTTCTGCTGCAACTAAATATTGGTCGATGATTATTTGCGCACCATTAACGAAATCGCCGAACTGTGCTTCCCAGATCACGAGTGCCTTTTGGTTGGCGTGCGCGTATCCATATTCAAAACCGAGCGCCGCATATTCGCTCAACAACGAGTCATAAACCCAGAAACGACCGGTCGCCCCGGGTATTTGCGCCAGCGGCACGAAGCGACCCTCGTTTAAATAGTCCACCAAAGTCGAGTGACGTTGACTGAAAGTTCCGCGTCGCGAGTCTTGCCCCGCAAGCCGCACCGATGTGCCTTCAAGCACCAGACTGCCGATCGCCAGCGCTTCGGCAGTTGCCCAGTCAACTTCGCCGTCTTTCTGAATCATTGCATCTCGCGCTTCAAACTGGCGCAAAAGTTTCGGATGCACCATGAAGTCGCTCGGATAACTGCGCAGTTGTGTCAACACGGCGTCCAAGTTTTGACGCGGTGCGCCCGTTTGAAAATGTGGAATCACGCCAATCGGTACAGGTGGCTTGGCGGCGATTATTTTTTCGGTCGTCTTGGCACGGGTCTGTTCTAGCGCACCTTGCAGTTTGGCCTGATAATCAGTCAGCGATTTTTCGGCCTGCTCGACGGTGATGTCACCACGCCGAACGAGAGTCTCAACATAAAGTTTGCGCACGCTACGACGCTCGGCAATCGCCTTGTACATCAACGGTTGGGTGTAACTCGGGTCGTCTCCTTCGTTGTGCCCGTATCGGCGATAACAAATCATGTCGATCACCACGTCTTTGTGAAACGCTTGTCGATATTCGAACGCCAATTGCGCGACTCGCACGCATGCCTCTGGATCGTCGCCGTTGACGTGAAAAATCGGCGCCTGAACAGTTTTCGCCACGTCACTGCAATATTGCGACGAGCGCGCATACTCAGGTGACGTTGTAAATCCAATCTGGTTGTCGATAATCAAATGAATCGTGCCACCAACGCGATACCCGGATGTATCGCTCATCGCCAAGCACTCGGCAACCACACCTTGACCAGCAAATGCCGCATCACCGTGAATCGCCAACGACAACACGCTGTATGCAAGCGGCGGCTCGATTTGATCTTGCATCGCGCGCACCGTACCGAGCACAACGGGGTTGACAGTTTCTAAATGGCTCGGATTCGACACCAACTCGACATGCATCTTTGCGCCGCTCTCGGCGACGAACTCGCCTATCGCACCAAGGTGATACTTGACATCGCCCGAGCCCTGAACCGAAGACGGATCGACGTAACCTTCGAACTCTTGAAAAATTTGGTCATATTCTTTGCCCACGACATTGGCCAACACATTTAACCGACCGCGGTGTGCCATGCCGATCACGGTGCCGTGCATTTTTGCATCAGTCGCCAAATTCAAAATCTTGTCAAGAATCGGTATCGCTGATTCTGCGCCTTCAAGACCAAACCGTTTAGTGCCGACATACTTTGTCGACAAAAAGCGCTCGAACGCCTCGGCTGCATTCAGCCTCTCAAGCACACGAATTTTGTCAACCACAAAGTCGTTGCGCTTGACACCTTCGAAATGTTCTTGAATCCATCGCTGTTCATCGGTGTTTTGAATATGCATATATTCGACACCAATCGTTCGGCAATACGCGTCGCGCAACACACCCAGTAGTTCGCCAAGAGTCGCACGACTGACACCGCCGACGCCTCCGGTCAAAAATTCGCGGTCCAAGTCCCAAACGGTCAGGCCATATGTCGCGGGGTCGAGTTCGCGTGGCATTCGTGGGGCACGCCAATGCAGCGGGTCAAGATCTGCAATTAAATGTCCGCGCACGCGATGCACGCGAATCAAAGTCGCGATCTGCATCTGCTTTTCAAGCAACGCGTCTTCGCTATCCAGCGAATTCGAGTCATCCCGCCACTTCACCGATTCATACGGCACACCCAGACTGCTGAATACATCGGCATAAAAGTTGTGCTCGCCGACCAACAACTCATGCACATATTTCAAGAACATCCCGCTTTCGGCACCTTGAATTATGCGGTGGTCATATGTGCTCGTAACTGTCACTACTTTTGATACGCCGAGTCGACCGAGGGCACGCTCATCGCTACCTTGAAATTCGGCTGGATAATCAATCGTGCCGACGCCGACAATCAAACCTTGACCAGCCATCAATCGTGGCACCGACATTTGCGTTCCGATCGTGCCAGGGTTGGTCAAACTGACATTTGCCCCCTGAAAATCGTCGAGCGTCAATTTGTTTGCCCGCACTTTACGGATGATGTCTTCGTAGGTCAGCAAGAAACCCGCAAAGTCAAGTGTGTCGGCGTTGCGCAAAACCGGAACAACCAAACTGCGCTGACCCTTGCCTTTGTCAACATCAACAGCCAAACCCATATTTACACGATTGAACTTTTTGATCTGCGGCTTGCCTTGTTCATCGACCGAATAGACGTGCTTCATGTTCGGCACCGCATCTGCGATCGCGCGTACGATTGCGTATCCAATTAGATGAGTAAAACTAATTTTGCTTTCGCCGCTTCTTTCGCGATAACCGTTTATAACTTTGCGATTAACTTCTAAGAGTTTTGCCGGCACTTGACGAACACTCGTCGCCGTCGGCACAGCAAGGCTT
>JAQCDY010000096.1 GCA_027729785.1 Actinomycetota bacterium
TACAGAATCGCGATGCGATGCGGCTTCAAGACCGACCAAAATAAAACCTGCATGGCTAATCGACGAATATGCCAGCATCCGTTTGATATTTGTCTGCACGATGGCAACCACCGAACCAACAACGAGAGTGAGTGCCGAGAGTACAAGCACAACGGTGCCCCAGTCGTCACTGCGTGACGGAAACGCAACGACGAAAACCCGCACGAGCGCAACGATTGCGGCGATTTTGCCGACCGATGCCATGAAGCCTGTGGTCGGCGTGGGAGCACCTTGATAAACATCCGGTGTCCACATTTGAAATGGCACCAGCGAAACTTTGAACGCAAAGCCAACCAAAATCATTCCGATACCGACAAGCAAAATTGCATCATTGCGGGGCACGGCAATATAGGTGTTGAGTGCCAGGTCCAAGTTGATCAATCGCGTTGTGCCGGTGACACCGTAGGTCAGCGCCACTCCGTATAAGAAAAATGCCGACGCAAAACCGCCAAGAATGAAGTATTTCAATCCTGCTTCCTGACTCGAAGTTTGTTTGCGGTTGCTGGCGGCAAGCAAATAAAGCGAGAGACTCAAAGTTTCGAGACCCAAAAACAGCACGATCAAATCATTGGCTGCAATCATCACTAGAGCGCCGACTGCTGAAGTCAAATAGAGCGCATAGATTTCTGGCAAATCAGATTCTTCTCGCGATAGATAGTCACTGGTTATAAAACTGACCAACAGGACAGCGACGATCACGGCAATTGAACTGAGCAAAGCAAATTGATCCAACGCCAATGCTCCATCAATCAGCAATCTTGGACCATTCGTCGTCACATCGCGCCACAAATAAATTGAAAAACCAATCGCCACTGCCGAAGTTATGCCAGCCGTAATCGCATAAAGCCGATACGGCCAATGACTCGTCAGCGAGCCAACCAAAAGCAAAACCAACGCCCCTGCCAAAAGTGTCAACAGCGGCGAAATTGCTAACCATTCAATCTTTGGTCCGACAAATGTCGACAGGTCGTTCACTTTGTCTTCCCTTCAACATGTTCGATGAACGAATTCACGCTTGGTTCAATGCGCTCGAGCATCGGTTTGGGATAAATACCGGTGAACACAATGATCGCCACGAACACGGCCATCAGCATTCCTTCTTTGGCGGTGATCTCTTTGAAAGATGCATTCGCTTCGTCTGGCTCTCCGTGAAACACTCGCTGATAAGCCCACAACAAATACAACGCGGCCAAAACAACGCCAACCGTGGCCACGACAGTCCACCATCTTGCAGCCCCGAACGAACCGATCAAAATTAAGAATTCACCGACGAAACCATTCAAGCCCGGCAAGCCAATCGAAGACAGCATGACAACCGTGAAGACACCAGCAAAAATCGGGGCAACATGTTGAATGCCCCGGAGTTCGGCGATCTCTCGGGTGTGACGCCGCTCGTAGATCATTCCAACCAGCAGGAACAATGCCCCAGTTGAAACACCGTGGTTAACCATTTGCATTACCGCGCCGGTTACTGCTTGCGAACTAAGTGCAAAGGTGCCGAGCACGATGAAACCAAGGTGAGCCACCGAAGAGTAGGCGACCAAACGCTTCAAATCGCGCTGCATCGTTGCGGCAATTGCTCCATAAATAATGCCGATCACCGCAAGGGTGAACAGCGCGGGTCGCGCCCACATCGCCGCCTCGGGAAACAGATAAATGCCAAAGCGCAAGAAACCATACGTGCCCATCTTGAGCAGCACGCCCGCCAAAATTACTGAGCCACCCGTTGGCGCCTGCGTGTGAGCGTCTGGCAGCCAGGTGTGAAACGGAAAAAGTGGGACTTTCACGGCAAAAGCAATCGCGAACGAGACAAACAACCATCGTGCGGCGTTGGTTGAAAAATCCGCGCCCTCGGCGATTTTGATGAGATCAAAAGTCACGATGCCGAGATCGCGTCGTGCAAGCGAAACCGTGGCGATAATTCCGACGAGCATGAACGCAGAACCGGTCATCGTGTACAAAAAGAACTTCATCGCCGCATATATACGTTGGTCGTATCCCCAACCACCGATCAAGAAATACATCGGGATCAAGACAATTTCAAACATCACAAAGAACAAGAACAGGTCGAGTGCCAAAAACGAACCCATGACGCCGGCTTGCAACAACAACATCCAGGCAAAATACGAAGTTTCGTTGTGATGCGGGTCGATACCAACAATTACCAACGGAAACAAAATTCCGGTTAGCACGACCAAGAACAAGGAAATTCCGTCGACTCCGAGATGCCACGAGATGCCCCATTGCGAGATCCATAAATGTTGCGAAACAAACTGAAATCCCGCCTCACCTGTTTTGAACTCCCCCAACAACCACAACGAAAACGCCCCTGTAGTCACGCTCGACGTCATCGCGGCAAGTTTCATCCATTCAGGACGCGTTTTGCCCAACAGCGAGACAATTATCGCACCAACCAACGGCAATACGACCAGCGCCGACAAAATTGGAAAACTAAGAACTTCGGTTGATACGGCGATCACAACAGAACTCCGCGCAATAAGAACCACGCCAAGATCAAAACTGCACCGAAGCTAATCAGAAGCGCATACGTGCGAACAAAACCACTTTGCACTCGACGCACGGAGCCGGCGATGCCGCGTATCGATTCGCCAACTCCGTTGACGATGCCGTCCACGATGTTGGCATCAATCCACGTAATCAAATTAAATGTCGTCGCTCCCGGGCCAGCAACGACACGGCTCACTGTTGCGTCGTACTTCCAGGCCTGTTCAAGAATTTTTGGTTCAACAACTTTGAACTTGGCCTTGCCATAGCCCGCTATCGCAATCAATATGCCGGTCACCGCAACAACGACGGCAAGCAATAGCAACAAATATTTGTTCTGATATGCCCAAGTTTTGCCAATATATGCCTCTGATTCTTCGACCACCGGTGCCAGCCAATGTTCCAGAAAATGCAGTTTCTTGCTGAACGGTAACTGCATCGCGCCACCGAGTATCGAAAGCACCGACAACACAAGCAGTGGAATCAACATCACTCGTGGGCTCTCATGCGGCGTGATATCGCCGTGCGCGCCGTGCTCGTCACTGTGATCATTCCATCTCGCCTCACCGTAGAACACCATGATCACTTGACGCGTCATGTAATAAGCGGTCAACAGTGCGGTGACAATGCCGACAACATATAGCGCCGGGCTTTTCGCAAAAACATAAAGCAAAATCTCGTCCTTTGACCAAAAGCCGGCGAATGGCGGCACGCCAGCAATCGCCAACCAGCCGATGATGAAAGTGAAGCCGGTTATTGGCATGACCTTGCGCAATGCGCCCATGCGTCGCATGTCTTGTTGATGATGCATGCCGTGAATCACCGAACCAGAACCCAAGAACAACAATGCCTTAAAAAATGCGTGGGTCACCATGTGAAAAATTGCTGCGACATATGCACCAGAGCCGATTGCTAAAAACATGAAGCCAAGTTGCGAGACCGTACTGTATGCCAAAACTTTCTTGATGTCATTTTGGGCAACTGCGATCGTGGCCGCATAAAGCGCAGTTGCAGCACCGACCACCGCAATCACGGTTGGTGCCCAGTCGAAAGAAATATGCAGCACTGAATTCATTCGCGTCATCAAAAACACACCAGAGGTAACCATCGTCGCCGCATGAATCAACGCGGATACTGGTGTTGGGCCCTCCATCGCATCGGGCAACCAAAGATAGAGCGGCAACTGCGCGCTCTTGCCACAAGCACCCACGAACAACAACATTGCAATTGCTGTTGCCGTGACCGATGCCAGCTCGCCACTGTGGGCAGCCTCGTTGATCGCCCCATAAGACAGCGAACCCACTGATGAAAATGCCAAGAACATTGCGGTCATCACACCGAAGTCACCGATGCGGTTGGTCACGAAAGCTTTCTTGCCGGCAACTGCTGCGCTGTCTCGAGTATGCCAAAACGAAATCAAGAAATAGCTGCAGGCACCGACGCCCTCCCATCCCAAGAAAGTTACGAGCAAGTTTTCGCCGAGCACAAGCATCAGCATGCTGAATACAAATAAATTCAAATAAAGAAAGAACTTCGAGAACTTTGCGTCACCGTGCATATAGCCAATGGCGTAAAGATGAATCAACGTAGAAATACCTGTAACAAAAAGCGCCATGACGATGCTCAGCGGGTCAGCAAGCAACGCAAAGTCGACCTGCAAAGAGCCCACTGGCAACCACGAGAACAACACCTCGACATGAGAGCGTTCTTCGGCTTCCAGACCGAGCATCTCGAAATAAACCAGAACAGTCAGCAAAAATGCACTGCCAGTGGCGAGCGTTGCCACCCAACCAGAGCGGGGGTCGCCAAACTTGCGACCCAAAATCAAGTTCACCATTGCCCCCGCGAGCGGCAACAACGGAATCAACCAGATCAGGCTCAACACAATCAGCCTTTTAGTTCTGCCAGATCATCGGTGGTAAGTACCGCGCGATTGCGCATAATCGAAACGATTATTCCGAGACCAACCACGACTTCGGCAGCGGCCACC
>JAQCDY010000097.1 GCA_027729785.1 Actinomycetota bacterium
AATGAACTTCGTGAATAATTATCACTTTGACTTTTGCTTCAAGCGGCGTCGTTGACGATTGAGAGACGATGCTCTCGGCTTCTTCTTTGTCGATCGCTGCACCGATACGAAAAATTTCGTTGACGTCGGCGAACTCGCCGCGCAAAATTAAATCAGACTCACGCGAACCATCGCTATCTGAACCTATAATCAGGGTCGACGCAAATGCTCGCGCTGCATGTTCTTTGCCGCATCCTTCGGGACCAACAAACAAAAACGACTGCACATTAGTCGTCGCAAAATGACGCAGTTTTTCGACGGCACGTGGTTGGCCGACAACTTTTGACCAGACCGAACCCATCAGATGCCCAGCCGCTCTTGAACTGCAGCCGAAATTATTTTCTCGAGATCATCTTTGGCGGGGGTGCCGTCGATCACTAACCAGCGTTTCGGGTCGGCCGCCGCCATTTGCGAAAAACCATCTGCCACGCGCTTAAAAAACTCGCCGTCTTCGCGCTCGAACCGATCGAGTTCACGCTTTTTCAAACGCTCGAGCAACAACTCGGTTGGCACCTCTATATATATGACAAGTTCTGGCCACAGACCACCAATTGCCCAGTCGTTGATGCGCTTCAACTCGGTGAGGTCTTGCTTGCGCCCGTATCCCTGATAGGCGAGCGACGAAAAAACACTGCGGTCACTGACAACATGTCGACCAACCGCAAGCGACGGCGAAATGAGTTCGGCGATGTGGTGCGCGCGATCTGCGGCCATCATCAACGCTTCGGCGCGCGGCGACAAAGTCGTATTCGCTGGGTCGATCAAGATATTGCGCAACAACGAGCCAACAACCGTGCCACCAGGTTCGCGAGTCATTACCGCATCAAGTCGCGTCGCCAAACGCTTGACATGCGTGCTCTTACCGCAACCCTCAAGACCCTCGAACGCGATGTATTTGCCCAAACTCACACTGCAACCCTAGAGGGCGGTTGCTACTTGGTGCTTTTAATTTTGGCGCTAGCGGTTTTAGCAGGCTTTTTTGCAGCCTTGGCGCTCGGCTTCGTTTTAGGTTTGGCTTTCGCTTTTTCTGTGGCGGCTTTCTTTGGTTTTGCCCCGCGTTTGGTCGTCTTCTTGCCACCATTCGACGCCGTGTAGTCGCGCCGAATCGCCAACAGTTCGAAAGCGCGCTCGGGCGTGATGAACTCGAGACGATCGCCCCGAGTGAGACTTGCATTAGTTTCGCCGTCAGTCACATACGTGCCGAACTTTCCATCTTTGGCGACGACTGGTCGATTGCTCACCGGGTCGTTGCCGAATTCTTTTAGCGGAGGTTTTGCGGGCCCGCGCCGACCAAATACGCGCGGCTCGGCAAGTTTCGCCAACGCGGCTTCGATCGTGATTGTAAATATTTGCTCTTCACTTTCAAGCGTGCGACTGTCTTTGCCTTTGCTGATGTATGGGCCGTATCTGCCGTTTTGCGCGGTGATGATTTCGCCGTCAGTCGTGTCGGCACCAACCGTGCGTGGCAACGATAAAAGTTGCAACGCTTCGGTCATCGTCACATTTTCGAGCGCCATCGACTTGAACAACGAAACCATTCTTGGTTTTTCTAAATCTGGTGGCGGAGTTTCAATCGTGCCCCACTGCACATACGGTCCGTAACGGCCATTTTTCAGGAATACTGGCAAGCCGTCGAGTTCACCAATTGGATCAATATATTTTGGTGCCGCCAACAACGCGACGGCGATCTCGACGCTTAGTTCATCTGGTGTCAGCGTCTCGGGCACTGATGCAGTATTTTCGCCACACTTCACATACGGTCCAAATTTGCCCGGGCGTAAAATTATTTCTTCGCCAGTTGTTGGGTGCATGCCAACTGGAAACGCATTCAACGCCGCGGCATCGATGTTGGCGATGTTGTGTTCGACCAGTGGCTTCAAACCTGGCAGCTCTTTGCCGTTGCCGTAATAAAACTCACCAAGCCAGACTTCTTTGACGCGCAAGCCTTGGGCAATTTCGTCAAGTTCTTCTTCGACCGTTGCCGTGAATGTGTAGTCGACAAGTTCGGTGAAGTGGTTCTTCATCAACTTGACCACGGCGAAAGCCGTCCATGACGGCACGATCGCTTGACCTTTCTTCCAGACATAACCGCGATTCAAAATCGTGCCAAGGATCGCCGCATAGGTGCTGGGTCGACCGATGCCGAGTTCTTCGAGTTTCTTGACCAGCGTCGGCTCTGTGTATCGCGCAGGCGGTGTCGTCTCGTGACCGCTTGCCAAATACTTTTCGATCTGCACCTTGTCGCCAACTTTCATCGGTGGCAACAATGCTTCTTTTTCTTCTGACTCTGAATCTTCTGCAACTTCTTGATACGCCTGGCGATAACCGGCAAAAGTTATCGTCGTGCCACTAGTTGAAAACTCACAATCGGCCTTGACTGCACCTGTCGTGTTGGCGCCGAGTTTGACGGTCACGGTGGTGCCGGTGGCATCTGCCATTTGCGAGGCGAGAGTGCGCTGCCAAATAATTTTGTAGAGCGCAAGTTCGCGAGCGTTCACCTCTGAGGCGATGATGTCAGGGCTGCGCAGCGGCAAAGTCGGGCGAATCGCCTCGTGGGCTTCTTGCGCATTTTTTACTTTTGACTTATATTCGCGTGGTTCGGCCGACAAAAACTCTTGCCCGAACGCACTCGAAATCTCGCTGCGCACAGCCGTCATCGCGTCATCAGCCAAAATCACGTTGTCGGTGCGCATGTAGGTAATGAAGCCGCCTTCATAAAGACCCTGAGCCAGACGCATAACTTCGCTGGCCGTGATGCGTAGTTTGTTGCCACCCTCTTGTTGCAGGGTGCTGGTCATAAACGGTGCGCGCGGCGCCTTGCGATACGGGCGATCTTCGACACTGCGTACTTCAAGATCGACCCCAGCCAAACCCGAGACCAGATCATTGGCTTGAGATTCGGTCACGACAACGACGCCTTCTTTGACCACCCCGAGAGAATCAAAGTCTTTGCCCATCGCAATTCGTGACCCATCGACCGACTGCAAACCTGCAGTAAATATAGGAGTAGTCGCACTCGTGGCTTCGAGGTCCCAATAACCGGCGGCGACGTGGGCCATGCGTTCTTGTTCGCGCTCAACGACGAGTCGAATTGATGGACTCTGTACCCGCCCCGCAGAAAGTCCGCGGTTCACTTTGCGCCACAAAATTGGTGAAACTTCGTATCCGTATAAACGGTCAAGAATTCGTCGTGCCTCAGCTGCGTCAACCAACTTGTAGTCGACATCGCGCGTATGACTGAGTGCTTCGGCAATAGCGGTTTTAGTGATTTCGTGAAACACCATTCGCTTGACTGGAATCTTTGGCTTCAAATATTCTAAAAGGTGAGCGGCGATCGCTTCGCCCTCGCGGTCTTCGTCGGTTGCTAGATAAAGTTCGTCGGCGCCTTTTAACAAGGCTTTTAATTCTTTGATTACCTGCGCGCCACGCTCTGTCAATTCATAATTTGGTTTGAAAGAGTTCTCGACATCCACCGACAAACCTTTGCTCGGCAAGTCGGCGATGTGACCAACTGAGGCGCGCACATCGAAGCCCTCGCCAAGAAATTTTGAAATTGTTTTGGCCTTTGCAGGCGACTCAACAATGACGAGAGCGTTAGACATGTAGTTTCATCGTTAGGTGGTCGAGTATGGGCTTGTCAAGGTTATCGGTTTAAATCCAAATGCACTATGGGTTACGTCGGTAGCGTAAATGATGACATGCGACCTGATCTGCTCGCACTTGGATGGAATGAAACATTTGATGGCGCCGTACAAAAAATTGATTCTTCATTTCTAATTGGTCGCGTCAGTCGACTCGATCGCGGATGGAGCACGATCAAGATGGGTGCATCCGAAGATCAATCTGGCACCGTTCGTGTCAGAAATATTGGTGCAGATATCGCTGTCGGTGACTGGGTTGCATTCGAAAAAAATCTTGAGCGCATCGAAATTGTTCTGCCCAGATACTCTGCTCTGATTCGTCGTGCGTCGTCTGATGCGGTGCGCGCCGAGCAACATGCGGTGGCGGCGAACATCGACACTGTGCTGATCGTGCATGCCGCAACCAACGAATCAAATCAGCGTCGTGTCGAGCGCGAACTTGTTTTGGCGTTCGACAGTGGCGCGAGGCCAGTGCTGGTGCTGACAAAAAATGATCTACAAGACGCGCCGCAACATATCGCCGAATTGCGCGACGTCGCCAGTGTTTGTGGCATTGCGTGTCATGTTGTCAGCGGCTTGACTGGTGACGGTCTGGATGAGCTGGCGAAATATGGCGAGAATCATCGTTCGGTGGCCGTGCTTGGCGCCAGCGGGGTCGGCAAGTCGACGCTGGTCAATCGTTTGATTGGTGAAAATTCGCAACAGGTTGGTGAAGTGCGCGACGGCGACCAGCGTGGGCGACACACGACTGTGGCCGCAGATTTGTTGCCGATGCCCAACGGTGGTTGGTTGATCGACACGCCAGGGTTGCGCGCGCTCAATTTA
>JAQCDY010000098.1 GCA_027729785.1 Actinomycetota bacterium
AATGGCCAAGGTTGCGGCGCACACGAGCATTCCGATCGCTACGGGCGAACGCTTGACCTCTAAATATGAATTCGCACATCTGTTGCGTGTTGGCGGGGCGTCGATTATTCAGTTGGCAACTGGTCGTTGCGGTGGCATTCTCGAAGGCAAGAAAATTGCCTCTATCGCCGAGACTTATCACGCACAGATTGCACCGCATCTTTATTGCGGACCAATTGAAGGGGCGGCCAATATTCAACTGAGCGCTTGCACGCCGAACTTTTTGATTCTTGAAAGCATTCAAGATTGGGGTGGTTTCCACGCCAAGATCTTGAAGAAGCCGATTCAGTTCGAAAACGGTTATGTGATTCCGTCGAAAGAACCAGGTCTTGGTGTCGAGTTGAACGAAGAAGTCGCGCTCGCGCATCCGTATACGGGCACTGACTTGCACCTCAACGAGCGCCAGACACCAGCCGACTTGAGCTAAGGCAGCCAAGACCCTTAACTCGTTTCACGTCTCAAATTTGTGAGACGCTCTTATTGATGAATTCTTCGGTGTCGACGCGGGGAATTCGACCCAGTGAACTGATGGCGATAAAGCCGTTTCGCCTGTTATGGATAAACAGTTTTTTGTTCATCCTCGTGCAGAGCACTCAACGCTTTGCATTTGTTTGGCTGGCCCTCGAACTTGGCGCGAAGTCTGACATCAGTGGGTTGATTCTTTTTGTGATGGGTATTCCGGTATTGCTGATTTCTCTGCCTGTTGGGGTGATGAGTGACCACATGAATCGGCGCACGTTGCTGATGGTCAGTCAACTTGGTGCGTTGGCAATCACGACTGTGATTGCTGTGATGGTCACGACCAAACAGATGACGATCAACTGGGCGATCATCGGATCATTCATCGCCGGCATATTTATCGCCATCGGTTCGCCCGTGCGCTCGGCAATTGTGCCATCTGTCGTGCCAAGAGACAAACTTATCGGCGCGATTGCAGTCAACACGATCGGAAATAATCTCGGATTAATTATTGGCCCGGCCTTGGCTGGCCCAGCGATTGCAATTTGGGGAATCGAAGGCGCGTTCTGGATTCAGGCGTTGCTCAACTTGTTTGGGTTTTTTGCCCTAATTAGTTTGCAATTGCCTGCGAGTGTGAACACAGAGCGAAGAAGACTACGCGAAGAAATATTTGGTGGCCTGAGTTTCATTCGTGGACACAAAGAAGTTCGAGCCTTTTATGTTCTGCTCTGTGGTTCAATTTTGTTGATGATGTCGCCATGGCTAGTTTTGGGTCCACAAATCGCAAAAGAACAGGCTGGCGCCACAGGTAGCCAGACGACATATATGTTTGCGATGCTCGGTGTGGGTCAATTCGTTACGTCAGCCGCAATCTTGCGGTACAACCACAAAATGATCCAAAAAGGTATATGGTTCATGGTTGCTTTGTGTTGGGGTAGTTCAACGCAAATTATCCTCGGCCAGTCGAGTTCTATTTTGATGATGAGCGTGATGCTTTTTGCCTGGGGAATGGGCGGTGGTTTCTATATGAACTTGAGCCAGACACTGATTCAGAACAACACTCCGCCGCAGGTTATGGGCCGAGTAATGGCGATTCATTCGCTTATATTCTCGGGTCTCGCGCCACTTGGTGCATTAGCCGTTGGCATCATTGCCCGGAACATAGATTCTGCGCCAACAACTTTTTCAGTTACGGGCTTGTTGATGTTGGCGATGGCTGTTTATTTCTTGGTGACGAAGAAAAATTTGCGCGCGATGTCGTAACCTATCGGTTATGACAATTTCATTTAGAGCAGGCGAGATCGTGGCAACAGAACTTGCTGCCAAACCTCTTGGTCAACCATCGGCAGAGCCGTTGACTGGCGAGATTATGACACGGGCGAAAGTTTTTCTTGACAACCCAACGGTCACTGCTGGCACTTGGGAGTGCGAACCCGGTGCGTCACGTTGGGAGTTCACGACTCGCGGTGAAGTTATTTATGTGTTGTCAGGTCGAATGACGGTACACGAAGACGGCGGTGATGCTGTTGAACTGACCGCTGGTTCGAGTTGCATTTTTCCGATTGGATGGAAAGGTAAGTGGACGGTTCACGAAACTCTGCGCAAAGTTTTTGTCGTCTATCGCGAGAAATAAATAGTTAGTTCTCGCGGCTAGTTCACAGCTGGCTTGCGGCTAGTTTGCGATGACGCGAATAAATTGCGGGGTGTTGGCAGCGAAACTATTTTGCAGCGCTGTCGCCAATTGTTGTGGCGTCGTGACTTGCGTTGTCGCCCAGCCAAAACCTTTGGCGATTGCCACCGGGTCATGCGAAGAAACATCGACCCCCATTTGCGGCGCGGCGACATCGTCAAATGTTTCGCGGATTTGTTCGTAGCCACGGTTGTCCCACAGCAACAAAACGATTTTGCTGTTCAGATCTTTGGCGGCTGCCATTTCAGCAACGGTGAACAACCAACCGCCGTCTCCGACGATTGCCAACACTGGTCTGCTTGGCGCGGCGATGCTTGCGCCAATCGCCATCGGCAGTGCGCAACCAAGTGTGCCAAAACCATATGGTGCGAGCCACGAGCGTGACTGAGCTGCCGGCAACCACCAGTGTGCGCTGTAGGCCAATTGTGTTGAGTCGAGTGCGACTATTGCATTGTTCGGCAGGTTGTCTTCAATTGCCTGCAACCATGGCTGGAATTTGGCGTTGGTTTTTGTTCTTGCGTGCTCACGCCAAGTTTTGGCTCGAGTCTGACCAGTTTGTGATGTTCGCTTTGTGATTTTGGCCGTCAGTTCGTTGAGCGTTATAGCCGCGTCGCCGACAAGTGAAACAGCCGGCGATGTGCGACGAGAAATTTGCGCCAGGTCAATGTCGATGCGCACGACTTTGCCGGCGAAGTTCAATGCGCGGCCGTTGTTGTAGAGATCTGTATCTGAAAGTTCTGTGCCAACTACAACTACAACATCTGCCGACTCAACATCGCGTTGCACGCGACCGAACACGAGGCAGTTGCCGGCGCACAACTCGTGGCTAGACGACATCACGCCTTTGGCGTTGCCAGTTAGCAGAACTGGTGCGTCCAGAGACTGCGCGAACGCAACGAGTTCTAAGCCTGCATTAACGCAACCGCCGCCTGCGATCACGACTGGGTTTTGTGCTGAGTTGATTAGTTCAGTGGCCCGCAAGATTTCGCTTGGCGATGCAGTCGGTTTTGCCGCGGCGAGTTTCTTTCGCGCAAATCTCGAACACGGCTGGGCAAGAACATCCATTGGAATCGCAATATGCACTGGTCGCGGTCGTGATGACGAAAAAATATTGAATGCGCGCTCGATTAATACAGGTAAATGTTCTGGGTCAGTAACTGTTTCGCTGAAAGCGCAAATTGATTCGGCGATTTTGGCTTGATCAGGCAAATCATGCAACGGCCCGAAACTTTTGCCAAGTGCATCAGTCGGTGTGGTCGATGCCAAGACAAGCATTGGTCGTGAATCGTGGTACGCCTGAGCGATTGGTGTCAACGAATTGGTCACGCCTGGGCCGCTGATGAGAACGCACACACCGGGGCGGCCCGTGATAATTGACCAGCCGTCGGCCATGAACCCGGCGCCTTGCTCGTGTCGCGGTGAAATTGCGTGAACGCCAGCGCGATGCAGCCCGCGATAGAGCTCGATGTTGTGCACACCCGGAATGCCGAACACGACATCGACGCCGTATTCGCGGGCGAGTAGATCGATGATTGCTTCACCGACGCGAAGTTGGTTGTCTACCATGATTTATTTCGTTTCTGAGCAGAGTTTTTCGGCGAGTTTTCGAATCTTGATGCATGCGCCTCGCAAGATTTCTGACTCAACAGTTAGCGCAATACGAATATGTCCAGCACCGCCTTTGCCGAAACTTTCGCCGGGCATCACGCTGACGTTTTGTTCTTTGAGTAGTTGCCAAGCGAATTCGTCACCCGTAAGTTTTGTGCGTCGCACATCAAGCATGATGAACATACCGCCTTCTGGCATGCGTGCAGTGATTGCTTGCGAGCCGTCAAACGCTTTGATCAACGTTTCGGCGCGCTCGCGAAAGGCAAGGCGAAGTCGTTCGACCTCGGGGTGTTTTTCGTTGAGTGCAACTGCGAGCGCATCTTCGATAAATGGTTGTGAGCCAAACAGCATTGCCTCGGCGACAAGCACTAGGCGAGGGGTTATGTCTGGATGTGATGCGACCCAACCGGCGCGAAAACCCGGCAGGGCGTGCGATTTAGAAATTGATGACACGGCCAAAGTGCGATGTCGCAGGTGCGGTCGATCAAATGGCGAGCAAAAAGGCACATCGAATGTCATGTCGGCGTAAACCTCGTCGCAGACGATCCATAAATCGTGGCGTTCGCAGACTGCGCCGATTTCGTCGATTTCTTTTTGTGTCAGCACGGCGCCCGTCGGGTTGCTCGGCGTGTTCAGTAGTAGAACTCGCGTGCGCTTGGTGATTGCGCGTTCGATCGCTTCGGCGGTGACATGAAAATTGTCTTCGG
>JAQCDY010000010.1 GCA_027729785.1 Actinomycetota bacterium
CGAAGGTCGGCCAGATCGTTGGCAATATGGCAAAGGTCAACTTGAGTTGCTCGAGTCGATCAAAGCCAAGGCAAAAGCCAACGGATTATGGAATTTCTTTTTGCCTAACTCAGAAACGGGTCAGGGTTTGTCAAATCTTGACTACGCATACATCGCCGCGGAACTCGGCAAGAACCCGATTGCGTCTGAATGTTTGAATTGCAGCGCACCAGACACGGGCAACATGGAAGTTCTTGAGCGTGTCGGCACACCTGAACAAAAAAAGAAGTGGCTTGAGCCGTTGTTGAATGGCGAGATCCGCTCTGCATATGCAATGACTGAACCCGACGTCGCATCTTCGGACGCTAAAAATTTAGAGTGTCGGGCTGTACTCGACGGCGATGAATGGTTGATTAACGGCGAGAAGTTTTATATTTCTGGTGCTGGTGACCCGCGATGCAAAATTTTGATTTGCATGTTGATGACCAACCCAGACGGACCACCGCACGGTCGACACTCTCAAATCTTGGTGCCGATGAATACACCAGGTGTCGAAATTTTGGGAGCGATGCATGTGTTTGGCGAAGATGATGCGCCACACGGTCATATGCATTTGCGATTCAATGACGTGCGCGTGCCGAAGTCGAACATGTTGTTAGGTGAGGGTCGCGGTTTTGAAATTTCGCAGGTGCGTCTCGGGCCGGGTCGCATTCATCACTGCATGCGCTCAATCGGTGCCGCCGAACGCGCACTCGAACTGATGGTGCGTCGTGGACTCAGTCGCGAAGCATTTGGTAAACCAATTGCCCGACTTGGCAAAAATACAGAAGTGATTGGCAAAGCGAGAATCGAAATTGAAGCGATGCGGCTGATGGTTTTGCGCGCTGCCCGCGCGATGGACACGATGGGTAACGCTGAGGCGCGAGTTTGGGTGAGTGCGGTTAAAGCGATGGTGCCCGAGCGTGTTTGCAAAATTATCGACGAGGCGATGCAAGTTTTTGGTGCGACCGGTATTTCACAGTGGACACCGTTGGCGCGCATGTATGCGGGGCAGCGCACGCTGCGACTTGCCGACGGCCCAGACGAAGTGCATTGGCATGTTGTCGGTCGCGCCGAACTTGCCCGACACGAAGAAACCCTTTAGGCTCAGTAGGCAATTCGGCACAAACAAAAGGAGCCGATTAATGGATCCAGTAATTAACTCCTTCGGCCTTGAGCCGATGGCAAAGACGGTGTCTGGACTAAATGTCGCAGTAACTCTTGCGCAATATGTTTCGTCGCACGGCACTCGAGCGTTCATCATTACCGATGCTGGCGTTAATGGCGCCGGCATTGTCAAACCAATAACTGACGCGTTGACAACTGCTGGTATGAAGTGGCAGGTTTTCGACCAAGTTTCGCCGAACCCGACCGACACGAACGTGGCAGCGGGCGTTGCTGCAATCAATAAATTTGGTCTTGATGGCACCGTCGTTGTGTTGATCGGTGGCGGCTCAGTTATGGACTGCGGTAAATATATTGCGCTTGCCGCGCCAAACGGCGTCGACCATTTAGGTTTGGCGTTCGCCCCAGAACTAGACGTCAACGATCGCATTGATTTTTCGACGCTCGCACCTAAAGCCAGCGCATCAAAACCTGGCTTGCCAACAATTGCAATACCGACGACTTCGGGCACCGCCTCAGAGACCAACGGCGCAGGTTTAATTACTGACACGTCAAATCCATCGCATCATCGGAAACTTTTATTCATTAACCCGTCACTTCGTCCGTGCACAATTTTGCTCGACCCGACACTCACAGTTGGTATGCCGTCAAAAGGCACCGCCGCTTGTGGCATGGATGTTTTAACTCATGCGATCGAAGCGCATACGTCAGTGAGGTCAAACCCATACGGAGATGCACTTGCGTTGCATGCGATTCGGCTGGTTGCAAAATATCTACCGACTGCCGTTGCGAATGGCGCCGATCTCGAAGCAAGAGCAAATATGCAAATTGCAGCACACTTGGCTGGTCGAGCATTTTCAAGCGGGCCTCAACTAGGTATGGTGCACGCACTTGGTCACCCGATTTCGGGTCAATTGCATCAAGCCCATGGGCAAACGTTGGCCACAATGTTGCCGCATGTGATGCGTTTCAATCGCGATGTCGTTGCCGCGCGATATGCCAATGTAGGTGAAGCACTGGGCACCGAAGTAGACCCAGATGCCGCGATTTCGGCCGTAGAAAAACTTTCGACAACGATTGGCACAAATCGCAAACTCGGCGAACTTGGCGCGACTAGCGACAACATTGCTGATCTGACGCAAGACGCGTTGCGTGATTTAGTTATTATTACGACACCTCGTTACCCAACGCGTGGCGAAGTCCACGAACTTTACGCCAAGGCGCTCTAAATATTTAGCTTGCGAGCGAACTAATCGTTAAAGGTTTCAGCGCGACCCAAGATTGCTTAAGACCTGGGTGAAGGTTTAACGTTTCAACCTCTTCGATAGTTGACCATTTTGCGGCAGTTGATTCTGGGTTTGCGATGTGTGCACCTGCGTCGCTCATTGCGTGGACGATAACCGTGTCGTAACTCCATGGACCGTGATTGTCTGAAAAAACATGCTTGACTGTCAGCGCGTCGAGATCAATGCCCATTTCTTCGTGTGCTTCGCGCAGCGCGGCGGTCACAGAATCTTCGTGCGAGTCTTTAGCGCCACCCGGCAAAGCCCAAGTGCCGCCGCCGTGCGTCCACTCGGCGCGCAGTTGCAATAACACTTGCGGTTCGGGTGTGTCGCGGCGCAAGACCAGTAAACCTGCGGCGCCAAATCGACCCCAATGGCGAAACCCACAGTCACAATCGACCCAACCGTCGCCGTCACGTTGTCCCATAACGAATAACAGTATTACGAAACGATGTCTAAAGCGATTGCAGATTTTGGCACAACGTTGCGCACAGACCAGTTGTCGCCGGCCAAAATGCGTGCGGCGACGATGAGTGTGATCATGATTGCGCCGGTGCCAATAAAAGTTGTCGTGCGACCAAGGTGGTCGTAGGCAACACCAGCAAAACTTGCAGCCACACCACCAGCCAGAGTTTCCATGCCGCCGAGCAAACCTTGTGCGCCTGCTTGGCGTTCGAGTGGCGCGCTGGTGCCAACGGCGACACCTGCACCAGTGACGAAGAATCCGTCGTTGATCGAGTGAAAGAAAAACACGACCATCATTAATGCTGGGGTCGGCATCAAGCCGTAACCAGCCATAAATAGCGCGCCAAGAATCATGCCGAGACCACCCGCGCGGTACGGTCCGACGCGCTGCACAAATTTGCCACCAAACGGTCCGAGCAAAATCATTGGCAACACGAAAACAGAAACTCCGACATTTGCCATCCATTGTGCGGCTTCGAGATCGTCCATCATCAACACCCACAGCGAGTCGAAAACACCAATCATGAAAAACAGTGAGACGCCGATCAAAATACCCGATGTGATTGCACGATTTTTTAGCAAGTCGATCGCGAATCGTTCAGTTGGTTGATTTTCTTTTGACGCCTCGGGCACGGCGATACGACTAATGACGATAACGAACAAAGAAATCATGGCGGCGAGAAATATGAACGGGCCGGGAATACCAAATGGTGCCGTCAGCACGACCGAGAAAACTGGCCCAGCGGCGAAGCCTGCAATTTCAAACGACAAGACACGCCCGAGATTGCGACCAAAATTCTCGGGGTCAGCGACGATGATTACGCGACGCAACGCAGGAAGAGCACTGCCTGCACCAAAGCCCATGATGATCCGCGAAATTAAAAGTACCTCGAAAGTTTCGCCAAACGCCATGCCGGCACAGCCGATTATTTCGAGGCTCAAACCCAAGATAATTAATCGCCGAGCCCGACCGCGGTCAGCGAGAGGGGCGATGCTGACTTGCCCGATAAAAGAAGTAAAAAACCCGATGCCGACGATGAATCCGAGTGCTGATTCGGTGATGCCGAAGTTGTTGCGATAGTCATCAAGCATCGTGAACATCACCCCGTAAAGGCAGGATGATATGCCAATCGCAAAAAGCAGCGTCATCACAATTCGCTGTTTATTCACCTGATAAATCTAGCGTTTCTAAATGAAGCCACAGTTGCGCAAGACTGAACAATATGAAAAATGAATCGTCAAAACTAAGTTCATCGCAACCGCTTGATTCTTTGATTGCTGGCAGATGGATTGCACATAAATCAAAGGTTGCAGTCACGAACCCCGTTGATGGTTCGACGTTGGCTCAAGTTTCAAGCGCAACACCAGATGATTGTTTGTCGGCTGTCGACGCGGCACAAAACGCATTTATTTCGTGGAAGGCGACTGCGCCGCGAGTGCGTGCTGAGATATTGCGCAAAAGTTTTGAAATTATGATCGCCGAACAAGAATCGCTGGCGCGATTGATCACCCTCGAAAACGGCAAAGTGTTAAGCGATGCCCGCGCCGAGGTTGCGTATGCTGCCGAATTTTTTCGTTGGTTCAGCGAAGAAGCCGTGCGTATTGACGGCGACTATCGACGAGCACCAGGTGGCGCCAATTGGTTAATGGTTTCACGCCAACCAGTTGGTGTTGCGCTGTTGGCGACCCCATGGAACTTTCCTGCGGCGATGGCGACTCGTAAAATCGGGCCAGCCCTGGCGGCTGGTTGCACGGTCGTCTTGAAGCCCGCGAGCGAGACGCCATTGACAGCGCTAGCGATCGCAGAGATAATGCAACGCGCGGGTGTGCCAGATGGCGTGATCAATGTTGTTGTGCCGAGCCCGTCGGGGCCCGCAGTTAGCGCAATGTTGAAATCAGACAAGGTGCGCAAACTTTCGTTCACTGGTTCGACGCCAATTGGTTCGCTGTTGTTGGCGCAAGCCGCAGAAAAAGTTATCAACTGCACCATGGAACTTGGCGGTAACGCACCGTTCATTGTTTTCGAAGATGCTGATCTTGCGGCCGCAATCGACGGCGCGATGTTGGCCAAGATGCGCAACGGTGGCGCTGCTTGTACGGCGGCCAACAGATTTTTTGTGCACGAAAAAATCTATGACGCATTCGCCGAACTATTAACTGCACGCATGAGTGCGCTCGTCTTGGGTGATGGACTCGATGCCAAAACAACTGTTGGTCCGCTGGTGTCGAAATCGCAACAACAACAAGTTGCCAAGTTGGTCGACGAGGCAAAAAGTTTTGGCGCCAAAGTTATGTGTGGCGGCAACGCATCAACAGACGGATCTTTCGGCTATTTTCCGACGGTGCTCACAGATGTTTCGTTTGATGCACCAATTTTGCGAACCGAAATTTTTGGCCCGGTTGCGCCGTTGGTGCGATTTAGTGACAGCGACGACATTTTGGCGCATGCCAACAATGTCGAACATGGTCTCGTTGCATATGTCTTCACGCGCGATTTGGGTCGGGGCATGCGAGTTTCTGAGGGGCTTGAGTCTGGAATGGTCGGCTTGAACCGCGGGCTCGTTTCTGACCCCGCTGCACCATTTGGTGGCGTCAAGCAATCCGGTCTTGGTCGCGAAGGCGCCCACGACGGCTTGTTGGCGTTTCTTGAAACTAAATATGTTGCCGGAAACTGGTAGGCGATAACTGGCTATTCGCTAAGCCACTAGTTGCTGCGAGATCTCTCGGTCGCGCCAGTCATATGCCATATACAAATTGCCAGGGTAAACAGCATTAAACAGCACGACCGCGGCCCATGCTGCGCGGCGGCGGGTGCTGGGTTTCAACAGAAAAATAGCGATCAGAATCTCGGCTAGTCCACTTATATATGTATAAAAACTTGAGTTGCCTGACAGCCATTCGGGCACCAATGCATTGAATGACGCTGGCACTAAGAAGTGGCTAATGCCCGTAAAACCCAGAAAACCAGCAAGCACAAAAATCGAAATTTTTGAGACGGATTTGCTCACTGCTACATGATGCCACGAATTCGTCACGCCATCTGAAACAATGTTTGTTAACTTAAACTTTTTGGAGCAATAAATTGGGCGAGATCACCGACACACGAACAAACTGGCTAGATAACAACCAGCTTGAGCAAGTGCGCGGTCAAGTTCCACTCGTCTACATTGATGCAGTCCCCGTGCGGGTCAACGAACTAGGCGTCGTCACTCATATTGGCATGCTTTTGCGACAAGCCCCTGACGGTTCGATCTCGCGGACGGTTGTTTCGGGTCGCGTTTTGCTCAACGAACGAATTCGTGAAGCGCTGTTGCGTCATATTGAAAAAGATTTGGGACCGATGGCTCTCCCGAAAATTCCGCCAGAGCCTGCACCATTCACGATCGTCGAATATTTCACAGATCCCAATATCAGTGGCTTTCATGATCCGCGACATCATGCAGTGAGTCTCGCGTTCGTCGTTCCTGTTTCAGGCGACTGTCAACCCTCGCAACAAGCACTTGATCTCGGTTGGTATACACCGGCGCAAGCGATTAGCGCAGAAATGCGACTCGAAATGACAGGCGGCCACGATCGTCTCGTGCGTCTCGCGCTTGCCTCTGTAGGTGTTTTGCCGTGATGCTCGCAATTTTGAATGCGACTCAGCGACAAGCGGCGTCATTGCGCGTCGCACTAATCGGTAAGAACACGACTTCGGTGACAATCGCAGAAGACGTCGTGCTCAGCCCAAAGATTGGCAGCGTGATCGAAGAAGTGCGTGCCATCGGGCGTGAAATTGAAATCGTTTGGGATGACGGAGTCGTGCTGCGAACAAAACTGCAGTTTCGTGGCTCTTGGCAAATTTTTCGTATCGCCGATTGGCAGAAAAAAAATCGTGGTATCGCAAAAGTTGTGATTCAAGTTGAAGGTTGCATCGCCGCGTGTTTTGGTGTTGTGGAGATTGAGACGTACCACGATTTTGATCCACGGCGCCACCCATTGCTGGGTCGACACGGCCCAGACTTATCAGACTTGCGAACCGATTTAGAACTTTGCGTCGATTTGATGCTCAGTTATCGAGACGCTGATGCGACGATCGCTGAAGTTCTGTTGGATCAGCGAGTGATGCGCGGTATCGGCAATGTGTTTCGCTGCGAATTGTTATGGACCTGCGAACTACATCCGTGGGCCAAAGTAAGTTCGCTAAATCGTGACGAGTGTCGCGAACTCGTTTCGATCGCAGCCGAGTTGCTGCAATCTCAACATGTAACCCAAGATCGCACGCTCGCCGTTTATGGTCGACACGGCAAAAATTGCCAGCGATGCAACGGTCAAGTGCGCGTGACACATCACGGTGAAGCCAATCGGGTTCTCTACTGGTGTGCCGACTGTCAGACTCGCCACGCAGGCACGAGTGCGAGTCGCTATGTGACAGAGCATGACACTCCGCCGGGTGTGCACCCAGCAGAATTTGTGTATTTGTCAGAACTAGAGCGCGCACGAAAATCAGGCTGAGGCGATTGCCGAGATAATTTCGGTACGGGTCGCACGCCACGCCGGAAACACCGCAGCAATTACGCCGATCACAAAAGCGCCAACCAAAATGATGATCGTGTTGGTGATTGGCAATGTGAAAGCACTGAAGCCCGAATCGTTGAGCGACATGACGATCACGATGCCGGTCAAGATGCCGAGCACGACACCCGTTGCGGCGCCAAATAGCGATGTAATGACGCTCTCCCAACGCACCATCGTGCGAACTTGTGAGCGGGTCATACCAACGGCGCGTAACAAACCGATTTCGTGTCGGCGTTCGAAGACCGAAAGCAAAAGTGTGATGATGATGCCGACGATGGCGATGATCACCGACAAGAACAACAGACCGTAGATCAGTGCAAGAAATTGATCGACTTGCGCCGCTTGCGTGTCGATATATTCGTCGCGGCTTTCGAGCTTGCCGATGCCGAGGTCTGCGCTGATTGCTGAGATCGCGGTCTGCGCACTTTCGTCGCTGACGCCTTCGGCGGCTTTGATGTAGATGAAACTGTCGAATAGCGGCGTTGCTGATCCTTCAAAAAGTTCACGGCTAACCGCGTAGTTGCCGTATGCATCTGTATATGTGCCGGCGACCGTTAGTTGCATCGACCGACCATCAACGAGAGTGACTTGCACGCTCGAACCAACAGTCAGATTTTTGTCAAGTGCCTTGTCGGACTCGACAAGAATCTCGTCTTTACTTAAACCTTTTTGTGTGCCTTCAACCATCGCGAGGTCGTACAAGCCATCGGCAGTTTTTGGATTAAACACCAGGACGAACGGTGATTCATTGCCAACTTTGGCGGCGATGAATCCGACGCCAGTGGCTTGAGCAACTTCGTTTAGTTGACCGATCTGGTCGGTGGTGCTGATCGGTATACCGCCAAAGCCACGACTGTTGACGCTGAGTGCATAGTCGCCACGAAATGAATTGCCGATTGATTCCCGAATTTCGTTCTTCACGCTTGCAGCAAGAGCGGTGAATGCTGTAACTAGTGCGACACCAATCAAGACGGGCGCCGCCGTGCGAGCGGTGCGCTTGGGGTTACGCGCTGTATTTTGTTGCGACATCGCACCAGTCACGCCACGTAATGCCACAACTGGTTTGCCGAGCAGAACCGCGATCGGTTTTGAAAGCGCAGGGCCGATAACGAGAACCCCTGCGAATACGCCAAGTACGCCGAGGCCCAAAATCGCTACGTCTGCACCGTTGATAGAAGCGACAAGTGCAACTGAGCCGGCGACTATCAGCACGAGACCAATCGCTACTCGGCGGGTGAGTCTTATCACCGTATCGAGGGCAGTGTCGCGCATTGCAGCCAATGGCGGCACGCGACCCGACCGAAGCGCAGGCAAAATTGCCGAAAGAATTGTGATCACTGTGCCGATCAAAACAGTTTGAACTATTGCGTTTGTATTTATCGTCAGACCTTTAGTCGGAATTTCGAGGCCAATCGCGTTGAGCAGTGCACTTAGCGCTCGCGAAAGACCGATGCCAGCAACAAAACCAATCACAGAACCGAGCACGCCAACAATCAGTGCTTCGACTAAAAGCGAAACTGTGATTTGGCGACGACTTGCGCCGATCGCGCGCAACAAGGCGCTTTCGCGTTGGCGTTGTGCGGCGGTGATCGAGAAGACGTTATAGATGACGAAACATCCGATGCCCAGCGCGATGTATGAAAAAGCAGTCAAAAATGTAGTGAAGAAGCCCAAGACCGTTTTAATTTGACTGGTTGTTTCTTCTGTTATTTCTGCGCCAGTGAGCGTTTCTAGTTTTGCATCAGTCGGCAACGCAGCGTCGATTGCCTTTGTCAACTCTTCGTCGCTAAGCGTGCCGTCACCTTGAATCAAAATCGCATCTACAAAACCAGGTTTGAGCAAGAACTCTGAAGCCGTGGGCTGATCAAATAATGCAAATGTCGCGCCACCTGGAGAAGAAACATCGCCGTAACTGGCAATGCCGACCAGCGAAAACTCGCGGGTGCCAGAAAGCGCGTTGACTCGCACTGTGTCGCCGATTTCAAACTTGCCTTTTTTTGCCGTCTCGCCGTCAATCATCATTTCTTTTGGCCCAACTGGGAAGCGTCCATCTTCGACACTCCATAAACCAGCGCTACTTGCCGAAGCGATGCCACCAAAAGTCGGTGGCCCTTGATCTTCGCCGAGGGGTTTGCCATCTTTGTCGATGACTCGTGCGTAACTTTGCATGTCGCCGACTGCCGAACTCACACCTTTTACTTTGAGAATTGTTTCGAGTGCCGAAACTGCTGCTGGTGCGCGTTGCTCGCCAAAGCCGGTGTCAACCGAGTCGGTTGATCGAACATATGCATCCACATCGCGAAACACATCTGTGAACAGTCGATCAAAAGTGCTGTTAATCGTGTCTGAAAAAATTGTCGTGCCCGACAAAAACGAAGTGCCGAGAATGATCGCCAGCGAAGTGAGCAACAAGCGCCCTTTGCGGGCAAGGGTCATTTTGAGCGAAAGTCGAAACATTGAAGTGTTTACTCGCCCAGGTGTTTTAGATAGTCAAGAACTTTTTCGGGTGTCGGATCGGTCATTTCGCCGGCAACATGGCCGTCGCTGAGAAACACAATGCGGTCGGCATAACTCGCCGACACGGCGTCGTGAGTGACCATGACGATGGTTTGTTTTAAGTCAGTCACGGCGCGACGCATAAATTTAAGAATGTCAGAGCCTGACTTTGAGTCAAGGTTGCCGGTCGGCTCGTCGGCAAAAATAATTTCGGGTCGTGTCGCGAGTGCGCGCGCAACTGCAACTCGTTGTTGTTGACCACCTGAAAGTTCGCTAGGGCGATGGTCAAGTCGATCGTTGAGCGAGATCGTGTCGATGACTTGTTGAATCCAGGCTTTGTCGCCTTTGGACTTGCCAAGTGAAAGCGGCAAGGTGATGTTCTCGTATGCATCCAGTGTCGGTATCAAATTGAAACTTTGAAAGACGAACCCAACTTTTTCTCGGCGCAGTTTCGTGATTTCTTTGTCGCTCAGTTTCGACAGGTCGGTGTCACCAATAAAAACGCTGCCAGACGTCAACGCATCAAGACCCGCGATGCAGTGCATCAGGGTTGATTTGCCCGAGCCACTCGGGCCCATGATCGCACTGAATTTGCCGCGCTCAAAACTTACGCTGACATTGTCGAGCGCACGAACTTCGCTCTCGCCCTTGCCGTAAATTTTTGACGCCGAATCGGCTCGCGCCGCAATATTTGCTGGGTTGATATTTTGAGATGTTTGGTTCACAACGGCTTATTCTATGCCGAGGTGCGAAGCCTTACTTTGGTTGTGGAAGAACCCTCAGATAACTTTTAATGAATTTCCATCCTTGTGGAAACAATTTTTTCGCGTCTTCGTCTGAGACTGCACCGCCGATAATTACATCTTGGCCGTTTTTCCAGTTTGCCGGTGTTGCAACTTTGTATTGTGCAGTCAGTTGCAACGAATCGATCACGCGCAAAATTTCGTCGAAATTGCGACCGGTTGATGCGGGGTAGGTGATCGATAGTTTTACTTTTTTATCTGGTCCGACAACAAAAACGCTGCGCACAGTGAGCGTGTCATTGGCGTTCGGGTGAATCATTTCGTAAAGATTGCTGACTTTGCGGTCGGGATCACCAATCATCGGAAAGTTAACGGGCGTGCCTTGCGTTTCGGCAATGTCGGCTTCCCACTTGTTGTGTGACTCGACCGAGTCAACCGAAAGACCGATGACTTTCACATTGCGCTTGTCAAACTCTGGTTTAATTTTTGCGACATAACCCAATTCGGTCGTGCAAACTGGGGTGAAATCTTTTGGATGGCTGAACAGCACGCCCCATGAGTCGCCGAGCCACTCATGAAAGTTGACCGTGCCTTGGGTTGTTTCGGCTACGAAGTCGGGGGCTGTGTCGCCAAGTCGAATTGACATTTTTTACTGCTCCTTGATGTTGGGGTTTGTAACTGCCGGCAAGGGTATCTGAATCCCGAGTGATTTAGTCAACTTTAAGAGGAATTTCTCCTGAGCACGTTTGCTCAAAGTTAAGAGCCATGCGTGCTCGTGAGAACTCGTATCAAGTTGTGGTTGTCGAGAAATCCGGAAAAATATCGATCTCTAAAAAATCTACGGTTGTTTCTCGAGGCACCGCAGGGTCCAAAAACTCTGGCGGTTCATCCAACGGCAACAATGTCGCGCCAAAAAAGAACTCAAAAAAGGCTTCCCAGAAAAAGGCTTCAACTAGCAAAAATTCTAAGTAAGTGTGTTTGTGCGCTTTTTAGCGTGATTCTCTGGCGTGCTTACTCAAATAGTTGAAATTTGGTCTGTGCAACTAATCTCAGTCTCATGATCGAGACAAAAGCACCATCAAGCCTGCCAAAAACTTTTGGCGAACTAAATCAGTCAGGCTGGAAATCGCGAAGCGTCAAAGAAGAAATTCGCATCAACACCGTGGCGCGAATTAAAGACGGTCAAGAACTTTTTTCTGGAGTGCTTGGATTCGAAGAGACTGTGATGCCGCAGGTTGAAAACGCCTTGCTGGCCGGTCACGACATAGTTTTTTTGGGTGAGCGCGGTCAGGCTAAAACACGAATCATTCGCTCGCTGGTTGATCTCTTAGATGAGTGGATGCCAATAATTGCCGGTAGTGAAATCAACGATGATCCTTATGCGCCAGTTTCGCGTCAAGCCCGAGAACTTTTAGCAACAAATGGTGATGCAACACCAATTGAGTGGGTGCATCGCTCGGCGCGCTACGGCGAAAAACTAGCGACACCAGATACATCGATCGCTGATTTAATTGGCGAGGTTGACCCGATCAAAGTTGCTGAGGGCCGTTATTTGAGCGATGAACTAACCCTGCATTACGGACTGGTGCCAAGATGCAATCGCGGAATTTTTGCGATCAACGAACTGCCAGATTTGTCAGAGAGAATTCAAGTCGGTTTGTTGAACGTGCTTGAAGAGCGGGACATTCAGATCCGCGGTTACAAAATTCGCTTGCCACTCGACATTATGCTCGTCGCTTCGGCGAATCCCGATGATTACACCAATCGTGGGCGCATCATCACGCCGCTAAAGGATCGTTTTGGCAGTCAGATTCGCACTCACTATCCGTTGGAAATTGATACCGAGATAGCCGTGGTACGCCAAGAGTCGCGCAACGCGAGTGTTGGTGATGTCAAAGTGCGAATTCCAAATTTTATGGAAGAAATCATCGCGACAATTAGCCATCTTGCGCGAGCCAGCACAAAAATCAATCAGCGCAGCGGTGTGAGCGTGCGTTTGACTACGAGCAACCAAGAATTAATGTGCGCCAACGCGATGCGCCGCGCACTCAAAGCCAAAGAAACCGAAGTTGCACCGCGCGTTTGCGACCTTGATGCGCTGGCTGCGTCGACCGCTGGAAAAATCGAAATTGATGTGATCGACGATTCGCGTGAGTCTCAAGTTTTCGACCAACTCGTGCGCGGGGCGGTGCTGCAGGTTGCCAAACAGCGGATTTCTGCCGAGAACCTTCGCCTAGTCACCGAAGAGTTCGTCGAAGGCAAAGTTGTGCAAACGGGCGAAGATATCGCTTCGAACGATTATCTTGCGATGCTCAAGACAATGCCTGGTTTACGCGCGGTAGTTGGCGAATTGATAGACGGCGACGAGTCGGCTGCTGTGGTTGCCAGTGCGATCGAATTTGTGCTTGAAGGATTGCATCTTTCTAAGCGTTTGAATAAAGACGCCAAAGCCGGCAAGGCGATTTACCGCTCGAAAACTATTTAGCAATTTCGCTGGTGTCACTGCGTTCAGTGATTATTGGTCGCCCCGAAAGCACAGAGACTTCTACCGCACTGCTGAAGCCATGCAATTTGAGGGCAGCATGCGCTGTCGCTGAAACACCTTCTGGTAATTCTTCAATATGACCGGTCGGAATCAGCACGCCGATGTTTGCCGACTCGTCGCAAAGTCGGGCCGCCAGGTTTGGCGCACTGCCGATGTAATCGTCGCCCTCGAATAGCATCGTGTCGCCGGTGTCGATCCCAATTCTCAAATGCAATGGAGCGCAAGCCGTCTCGGCGCGTCTTGCCAGTTCAAGTGCGAATGTGATGCCGTCAAGTTGCTCTACAGCAACAGCCATTAGGCCGTCGCCAAGATATTTGTCGATGCGCACACCTCGCTCTGAAGCTACGGCCCGAGCCACGGCCCGAAACTCGCCAAGCAACTTTGTCGCTCGGCGGTCGCCGTTGGTCTCTGTGAAGTTAGTGAAACCAGAGAGATCCACAAAAATAAAGGTTCGGGGGAAACGCATTGCAATTATCAGTCTACGGTCAGTCGTACTATCGTGCGTTTATGCCAAGTAGGTTTAATTATTCGCGCTGGGATGGAACCCAGCAAGGTTTCGATTTTGATGCACAAAGTTTGATCGACGAGCTCGCTGATGATTTGGTTCACCACGGCGATGTGAACGCGGCAATGCGCAAACTGATGCAAGATGGCATGCGCAACGATCGCGGCGAAAAGTTGATGGGGCTTCGCGAAATGATGAAGAAACTACGTGAGAAAAAAAATGAGATCAAAGATCGCGGTGACCTCGGGGGCGTTTATAAAGAGATCGCCGAAGAACTAGATGATCTAGTCGACGAAGAAAGACATGCCATCGACCAAGCCCTCAAAGATGCGCTCAAATCTGGGGATGAGCGCCGTAGTGCGCTCGCTAAAGATTCTGCAGAACAAAGAAACTTTCGTCTTGATATGTTGCCTGAAGATCTCGCCGGCAAGATAAACGAACTGGAGCACTACGACTTTCAATCACAAGAAGCACAACAACGATTTGAAGCCTTGCTCGAAAAATTACGCAACCAACTTATGCAGCAATATTTGGATCAGGCATCGAGCGCAGTCAACGAAATGACTCCTGAAAGCATGAAACGCACCAAAGACATGATGGCTGCATTAAATGAAATGATCAACCGTCGTGAGCAGGGCCAAGACCCGGAGTTTGAAAAGTTTATGGAAAATTTCGGTGATTTCTTTCCCGAGAATCCAAAAAACTTGGACGAGCTTCTCGAAATAATGGCAAAGCGTATGGCCGATGCCCAGGCGATGCTCAACTCGATGACGCCGGAACAGCGAGATCAAATGCGCCAATTGAGCGAGAAGTTGCTCGAAGACATGGATTTGCGCTGGCAGATGAGCGAATTGGCGCAAAAACTGCAGGCGATGTTTCCGCAACAGGGTTGGGATTCAAAGCAAGAATTCACCGGGGAAGACCCGATGGGGTTTGGCGAGGCGATGCGCTCGATGCAAGAACTCGGCGATCTTGACCAACTCGATAATTTGCTGCGCAATGCATCCTCACCGTCGGCGTTGGCTGAAGCCGATTTGGACAGGGTCAGTGAACTGCTTGGTGAAGATGTCGCCAAGTCATTGCAGCGCATGTCTGAACTCACAAAAAAACTGAAAGAAGCAGGATTGATCGATCAGACTGAGGGCAAACTCGAGATGACCCCGCGAGGCTTGCGCAAGATTGGTGAAAAGGCCTTGCGCGATGTGTTTGGTGCGCTAGATAAAGACCGACTCGGCCAGCATCAAGTTGAACGAATCGGCGTTGGTCATGAGCGCACTTACGACACCAAACCGTATGAGTATGGTGATCCATTTCAATTAGACCTTCAACAGACACTGCGCAACGCTCTTAAGCGACAAGGTTCTGTCGTGCCAGTGAAGTTAATTGCCGAAGACTTTGAAATTGAGCAGACAGAGCACCTGACTCGGTCATCGACGGTGTTGATGCTGGATCTTTCGTTGTCGATGCCGATGCGGGATTATTTTTTGCCAGCAAAAAAAGTTGCAATGGCGTTGCACTCGCTGATGAGTTCACAATTTCCACGCGACTACCTTGGAATCGTCGGTTTTAGCGAGACTGCCAGGGTGTTAAAACCCCATCAATTACCTGAGGTTTCATGGGATTTTGTCTATGGCACGAACATGCAACATGGGTTCATGTTGGCCCGCGAGATGTTGTCTCGTCAGAGCGGCACCAAGCAGATAATCATGATCACCGATGGCGAACCGACCGCCCACATTTCGCAATCTGGAGACGTATTTTTTAACTATCCGCCGGTGCGCGAGACCATCGAAGCGACATTGCGCGAAGTCATGCGGGCGACCCGCGAAGGCATACGGATAAACACTTTTATGCTTGATGCCTCGCATGCTTTGCAATCATTTATTGAGCAACTGACGGCGATAAACAAGGGTCGCGCGTTTTTCACAGGACCAGAAAATTTGGGTGAGTATGTGCTCGTCGACTTCATCGAACACAAGCGTCAACTTTCTCGTCTCGGTGGGGTGCGACGGGCAGGTTAGGCGGTATTTGCATTTTTTGTAAAAGTTTGGCAGAATGACACCGCTGTAGTTACACCGTTGTCAACGTGATGAGCGTTGATAAGCGGCGAATCGGGAGGGTTTCAAAATTGGAAGATCGCGTGCACATACCAGTAAGTGCTGAACGTGCATGGCAAGACCAGGCAAATTGCCTTGGTGTCGACCCAGATCTTTTCTTTCCTGAGCGCGGTGCGTCGACCCGCGAGGCCAAAGAAGTTTGCCGTGGCTGCGTGGTTAAAAACGATTGTCTTGAATACGCGTTGGAGAACGGCGAAAAGTTTGGCATCTGGGGCGGGCTGTCAGAGCGAGAGCGCCGTCGCCTTCGCCGTCAGCGCGCCCAGAGCAACCGCAATATCGCCACCGCTTAAACGCGTCAATCTAAGTTCTGTATCGCGCGATTGCGCGCAGCCAAGCACCATTCGATCGTTTTTTCTTTGCTTAGATCCAATTCGGCCCAGCGAGATTTTTGAATCTGGGTCAGTACGCGAGCAGGTACCAGACCCACGAGTTCGGCTCGGGCGACTTCGGCCCGTTTTGCGACCTCGTCAAAGACAAACTCTGGGCCAACTTCGTCGGGGCTAATTAGGTTCATGCTGACCTGTATTTCATTGCCTAACTGAAGCCCCAATGTGCGCACCTGTCGGCTACGAATCTCTCGCGCTATGCGCCTGCCATCTTCGACCGTCGCGTTCTTTAACCAAATGTTGTAGGCCACCAATACTTGTCGAGCGCCGACGCAGATCGCGCCGGCAGTCGGGTGGGGTTTGCTCGGGCCAAAATCTGGCGTCAAATCGACGAATGCCCGTTTGCGAATTTCGGGCAGATCTCTCTCGGGACCATAAACAAAACTTGGAATCTCAAGTTCGTTTGCCACATATTCGGCGAACTCATTTCTCGCCTGTATTGCTTGTTCAATTGTCGAATTTTCAAGTGGCACGAATGGAACAACATCGATGATGCCGATTCGTGGATGAACACCAACATGCTGGCGCAAGTCAAATTGTTGTGCGCTTAGTTCGGTAAGTTGGCGAGCCGCAATGGTGCTTGCAAGTGTGAACACACTGCGATGATGGTGAAAGTCGCTGTGGATGTCCAGAACATCATGGCCAATCTGGCTACGAATCTTTTCGATCGCGTCTAGGCGCCGACCCTCACTGATATTGATGACGCACTCAAGCACCTATATTGCTTAGCGCATTTTCGGGTGGTGATGCTAGAGTTGGCGTATGTTCAACGGCCCTGAAATCTGGATCATCATCTTGCTTGTTGTAGTGCTTTTCGGTGGGTCTCGTCTGCCAAAAATTGCTCGCAACCTTGGCAAAGCGCAAAGCGAACTAAAAAAAGGTCTCGCTGACGGCGCTGCTGAGTTAAAGAAAGATGAAGCTCCAAAAACAGACACCAACTAGTTCTTGCCGACAAGGCAGATCAGTTTGATTATTTGAGTGCGAGTACTTTAACTTTCGTTGCAAGCACATCGGCGAGCAGACTCCTTCGTTCGTTGGCGGCGTACAAGTTGAGTTCAATATCTGACTTGGCTGAGGCTTTGGCAAATATTAAAAACTGTTCGTCTTCGGCGCGTACCGTAACCGACTTGACGCGACCGTCTTGAGTGCGATCCAGACCGATGGCGATGCGCAAAATTGCCGCCAACGATGTCACCAGTTTCTGATCGGCTTCTTCGAGTTTTGCGAACTCTGAGTGTGACTGCTTTGGCGCACTCTTGCGGTGATAGCGAGCGATGACTGCGATCAACTCAATCTCGCGATCAGTAAAGCCAACAAGTTCTGAGTTTCTGATCACATAATAAGAATGAAGGTGATGTTTCGAGTGAGAAACAACCACGCCTACATTTGCGAGAAGGGCTGCAGCCTCTAGAAATCTGCGCGATGTTGGCGGAAGGCCAAGTTTTTTCTGTAGGCAATCAAATAGCGAAAGTGCAATTTTTGAAACATGAGCCGAATGCTCTGGGCGATCATCACATCTGTCGGCAAGTTGTTTGACACTCTGTAGCGCCGGGTCAACATCTTCGGGATGGTTGAGCAGGTTTTCGCGGGCGAGGGTGTCAAAAAGGACGCCTTCGCGCAACGCATAGTCAGAATAAATGAACGTTTTGACGTCAAATGACTGAGCAATGCTTTCTAAAATTACGGCTCCGGCCAAAATTATCTCGGCCCGAGACGAATCAAGATCAAAGATTTTCGTGCGCTGTTTAACAGTCGGGACATCGGCTAGCAACTCCAACACTTTCGTCACATCTTTGGCACTGAATTCGTAGCGATTGAACGATTTCGGTTCTGGCTCGTCGTTAAGTTTTCTGATTAGTTTGGCTACCGCTTCGACCGTGCCAGATGAGCCGACGGCAACTTCAAAGCCGAGTTCGGTAACTTCAGGTTTTATCGTGGCCAGCATCGATCGCACAAACTTGCGGCAACTACTGACGGCGCTTGGGTGCAGTGCATCGGTGCTGAAAAATCTGTCAGTCAGACGAACGGCTCCGAGTTTGAAACTACGCGACAGCAAAATCTCTTCACCCGAGGCAATGACTAACTCGGTTGAACCACCACCGATGTCGCAAAGCAACATTGGTTGTTCGCCGACCGCAACTGCGTATCGAGCACCAATATGAATTAGTCGTGCTTCTTCGACACCTGAAATGACCTCGACTTCGATGTCGGCTTCTTTGTGCGCACGCTTTATGAACTCACCACGATTCTTTGCTTCACGAACGGCGCTGGTCGCAACTGCACGTAACTTTGCGCCGTGAACATCGGAGATTGCTCTCATGCGTTTCAGAGAGGCAATGCCTCGCTCAATCGCATCGGGCTCAAGTTGTTTCATTTCGCCTGCACCATGGCCGAGTCGGATTACTTCTTTCTCACTGGCGATGATTTCAAAGCCTGTTTCAACTGGCCTGGCAACTACTAAGTGAAAACTGTTTGTTCCGATATCGAGTGCAGCAATGACTGCTTCTGATTCTGAGCCCACAAATGCACATCTTAGAACGCGATAGTTCGACGGTAGGATTTATCGTCTAATTGAAGGAGATGTAATGACCAACTATGCAGAGGCAACAACTTTGAACGAGCCACCTCGTGGTCATGCGCGCATCGTCTACCTCGGTTCGGCCTCGCCTCATTGGGAGGTTTACGGTGACTACGGCGATCAGAATATGCTCGAAGAATTTCGTGCGCGTACCCTTGCTCGACTAATTCTCCTGCCGCGCAACGATCCACAGTTTCGTCGTAATCAAGAGCGAGTCAACAAAGATGCAGAGCGCGAGCGCATCAGCATCGAATGGGAGCTTGGTTATGCGGTTGCAGCCGAAGCTCCGGCAGTGGCGCCAGCAGCGACACCTGCTGAGTAGGCATAGTTCAAAACCAGCATTTTTTATACGGCCGAATATGTCGCTGAAATGAAGCCCAAGTGACTTTTTGGCGAAATCGTTTTCTAACAAACGTACGAGAGGCAATAAATTCGTACGATAAAAATATCGAACAGAATTACATCAATCGTGAATTGAGTTGGCTTGATTTCAACGATCGTGTATTGACTCTTGCAAGTGACGAGAAAGTTCCGTTGCTTGAGCGATGCCGTTTTTTGGCTATCTGCTCGTCGAATCTTGACGAGTTTTATCAAATTAGGGTTGCCGCCCTCAAAGACCAAGTGGCAGGTGATGTTCATACTCCAACGGTTGATGGTTTGACGCCCCAGCAACAATTGCACGAAATTACCCGACGCACCCAAGATTTTGTGAACCGTCAGCACAAAATCTGGTCTGAAAAGTTGTTGCCAAGACTCAATCAATCTGAAGTATCAGTGATTGGTTGGTCAGATCTAAGCGAGACCGAAAAGGCAAGACTCTCGGACGACTTTGACCGCAGAATCTTTCCGGTCTTAACCCCACTTGTGGTTGACCCGGCACATCCGTTTCCGTATATCTCGAACCTTGCGATGAACTTGGCCGTGGTTGCGCGCGACCCACAGTCGTCCGAACAAAGATTTGCAAGGCTAAAAATTCCAAAAAATATTCCACGGTTCATGCGGGTAGGTGACGGCAATAAATTTGTTCTGCTTGAAGAAGTTGTCTCCGCTAATTTGCCCCGGCTGTTTCAGGGCATGTTGATCGAACAGTGCTTCGTATTCAGGGTTACGCGAAATGCCGACCTTTCACTCGACGACGAAGACGCGGAAGATTTGTTGGCCGCCGTCGAAATGGAGTTGCGCCGCCGTCGATTTGGTCGTGCAGTGCGACTTGAGATCCCAGAGGGCACCGCCCAAGAAACTGTCGACTTGATGTGCCAAGAACTCGAGCTAGAACTCGAAGACATTACTTACCATTCGGGTTTCATCGAAATGAACGCACTCAACCAGTTGGCATCACTTGATTTGCCTGGTTTGCGTTTTAAGCCGTGGCCACCGTTGACCGCTGGCAGGTTGATGGCTGCCGAATTCAATAGTCAGAGCATTTTTCAAGTGATTCGTGAACGACAATTATTGGTTCATCATCCGCATGAGTCATTTTCATCTTCGGTCGAGTCGTTTGTGGCACAGGCGGCAAGCGATGCAAAAGTTCACTCAATAAAGATGACTCTATATCGAACTTCGGGTGACTCGGCGATCGCCAAGCATCTTGTTCGCGCCGCCGAAGCGGGTAAACAAGTGGCGGTAGTACTTGAGATCAAGGCGCGCTTCGATGAGGCTCGAAACATCGCTTGGGCAAAAGAACTCGAATATGCAGGCGTGCACGTAACTTATGGCATTGTCGGTTTGAAGACTCACTCGAAGTGCATTTTGGTAGTGCGCGAAGACAGCGACCAGATGAGACGGTATGTGCATATTGGTACCGGAAACTACAACTCGGCAACCGCGAGACTTTACGAAGACATCGGGTTTTTCACTTGTGAAGAGCAAATTGGTTCGGATGCGACCGAGTTGTTTAATTATTTGACCGGCTACGCCAAAGAGCCCGACTATTTGCGTTTGTTTGTCGCACCGCATCAGTTGCGTCCGCGAATTCTTGAACTGATACATCGTGAGGCAACTTTTAAAGACAAAGGTCAAATAACCCTAAAACTGAACTCAATCTCTGACCCGTCAATAATTGATGCGCTTTACTCAGCGAGTAACGCTGGAGTCAAGGTGAATCTGATAGTTCGCGGCATTTGCTGTTTGCGTGCTGGTGTGCCGGGCATGTCAGAGAACATCGAGGTGCGCTCGATTCTTGGTCGCTATCTAGAGCACTCACGGATCTATCGCTTTGAGCACGGCCTTGAAGACGAGTCCCCGTTGCACCTGATTGGTTCGGCAGATTTGATGGGGCGAAACCTTGATGGGCGAGTTGAAGTTTTGGTGCCACTCACGCACCCGAAGCATCGGGCATGGCTCGACAAAGTCTTGGGTTTTCTGCTGGCCAACGATGTGGCTCACTTCAAACTAGATGTTAACGACAAATGGATCAACCATAATTTGGGTGACGAAATCGGTGATGCTCAGCAACGTCTGCATGAGTGGGTTGTAGCGACCCAGGTTCGGTGACAATTTAATCTGTTCACCATTGTGTAACTTTTTTGACTACTAAAGTTCACTCTGGACGGGATACGGTTGTGTAAAGCCGAAGTTCTCAGATGTTCGAAGAGAGGTGCTAACAATGGATGAGATTCGCAAGAATTTTCATAATGACCTTGAGTCGGCACGCGCCGAAGTAGTTCGTCTCGGGGCATCGTTGACAGAGTCGATTCCGCGTGCCACAGCAGTCTTGTTGAGCGGTGATCTTGAAGGCGCAGATTATTTGGTTCAGGCAGACGATGAATTCGACGGTCGAAGTGCCGAACTTGAAGCCTCGTGCTTTGAAATTTTGGCGCTACAGGCACCTGTTGCGGCTGACCTTCGTCAGATTGTCGCGATCATCAAGATCGCCAGCGAACTCGAGCGTTCGGCAGACCTTGTGGTCAACATTTGCAAAGCAGCGCGTCGTATATATGGTCACGACATCGATCCGATGTTGCGTGGCGTAATTTCAAAGATGAGTGAACAAGCACAGAAACTCTTTGCATCAAGCATGGAAGCATTCGAAGAGATCGATTCGGCAAAAGCCGCAGCAATTGACGACATGGACTCATATTTAGACAGCCTGCATCGCCAGTTCATTCAGCAGATCTTCGAGTCTCACTCAAAGGCAAAAATTGACTTGCAAGTTGCGGTGCAGCTTGCAGTTGTCGCCCGCTTTTATGAGCGCATCGGCGACCACGCTGTGAATGTGAGCGAAAAAACTAGGTTTATCGCCACAGGCTGGGTAAAAGAACGAGACGGCATTAACCGTTACAAGGCTCGCGTGGGTGACCGAACTGGGGAGATTTTGCTTCCACGAACCGAAAGTTAATTTTAGAGAGCTGTTGTGGACTTGATTTTCTTCTTGTCTGGTGCAGTAGTAACAGCGATTATTGCTTTTCTGATTTCGAAGCGTTCTTCAAAAAATCTCAGTCGCGCAATTCAAAATGAATCGCGAGTGACTCATGCGAATACTGAAGATCAACTAGAAGGTTTGATGGACGCCCTCAATCTGTTGCCAATTGGCGTTGTAATCGTTGATGTTAACTTGGGTCGAAAGTTGCAAAATAGCGCGGCTGCAGCCATGACCGGGGTGCGTTATGTGGACATCTTGGTTGACCAGGCGGTTGATGAAATGCTCGAAGAAGTCAAGATGACCAAGTCAGGTGAACGCATTCTTGAAGTGGTGGCTGGCACAACTCGATTTTTCAAAGTGTGTGGGCAGGTAATTGAAAATCAGCGAGCCGTTGTGACGGTCGAAGACATCACCGAGAAATCACGAATTGACACGGTGCAGACAGATTTTGTTGCAAATTTGAGCCATGAACTCAAAACGCCGATTGGTGCCGTCGCGGCACTTGCTGATTCGCTGAATGGCGAAACAGAAACTGAAGTTGTTTGGCGACTTGCCGAACGAATCGTCACCGAGTCGCACAGAATGTCGCGCATCGTGGATGACCTTTTAGATTTATCCCGAGTTGAATTTGGTGGAACCGAAGAATGGACAGATATTGATCTTGGCCGTGTTTTGGTTGATGTCGTGAGTTCGAACCAACATGCCGCAAAGCGCCAAGGTTTGGGGCTGTCATTGACAGGTTCGGCCGAACTTTTGATGAGAGGCGATCGCGCACAACTAGTTTCAATGTTTTCGAACCTTGTAGATAATGCGATCAAATACAGCGAGGCAGGCGGGGTCGTGTTGGTAGAGAGCGCAACTCAGGGTGATGAGATTTTGGTGACTGTCACGGACCATGGAATTGGTATTGCTGAACGTGACCAGGAGCGTATTTTTGAGCGGTTCTACCGAATTGATAAGGCACGAAGTCGTGCAACCGGTGGGACTGGTTTAGGTCTCTCAATCGTGCGTCACATTGTTTTAGAGCACGGTGGTTCGATCGATGTGCGTTCAGAAGAGGGTGTTGGCTCGACATTCATGGTTCGCATGCCGCGTGTGACTAAACAATCTAAAGGATCAGTCTTAGATCAGAGAGAAGTTATGGCATGAGCCTGAGCAATTCGCTTCCGACAATTTTGGTGGTCGACGATGAAGAGTCGTTTATCGAAGCACTTCAAGTTGGGTTGAAGCGCGAGGGATTTCGAATTGAGGTGGCCCGTGATGGGGCCGAAGCCCTGGCAGTTTTTGATGCTGTTAAGCCAGACGCGGTTCTTTTGGATGTGATGTTGCCGAAAGTCAGTGGCACAGATGTATGTCGCGAAATTCGCAAAAAAAGTGCAGTGCCGATCATCATGGTTTCAGCAAAGGGTTCAGAAATCGACACGGTTGTCGGTCTTGAAGTTGGCGCTGACGATTACATCGTCAAGCCATATCGTCTGCGTGAACTGGTCGCAAGATTGCGGGCCGCTCTTCGTCGTGGCGAGTTGTCAAAATCTGACGGTGATTTGACGGGTGTCGGCACCGTTGCGATCGGCGCTGTTTCAATTGACCCAGAGCAACATGTCGTGACAATTCGTGGCGAAGTTACGAAACTGCCACTCAAAGAATTTGAGTTGCTGTATCTGTTGATGGCTAACGCGGGCCGAGTGTTGACCAGAGAAACTCTCATTGATCGTGTCTGGGGTACCGACTATTACGGCGACACCAAGACGCTGGATGTGCACATCAAGCGACTGCGCTCAAAAATTGAAAAAGAGCCTGGAGAACCACAACTAGTTGTGACCATCCGTGGGCTTGGCTATAAATACGAGAAACTAGGCGTATAGCACTTTCAAAGTCAGGTCTTGCCCCCGCGTCGCCGTTGCGTCGCCTCGGGCGTGTTCATTCACTAATTGCGTGTGGTGAAGCCGCGTTTGCGATTGCGCTAGCAGACTCGCTGTTTTTATCGATCAGCCCGGACGCCGCTCGAAGTCGAGTGCTTTTGTTTCTCGCGATTAGCCTCGCGCCATTTGCGATTGTCGCACCATTTATCGGACCAGTGATCGACAGAATTCCGGGCGGTAGGCGAATCACAGTTTTCATCGTCGCCGTGTTGCGTTGCGTGACCGTGATTCTGATGATCTCGCGACTGAATTCGATATCGCTATTTGCCCTTGCTTTTATTTCTCTCGTTTTGGCGCGCACTTACAGCGTGAGCAAAACCGCAATCGTGCCGACTCTTGTCAAAAGCGATGACGAGTTGGTGTCAGCAAACTCAAAACTCGGGTTACTTTCAGGCGCAATGGGTTTTGCCGCAGCCATACCGGCAGGTTTGTTGCAATTGATTGATGCTCGAGCCACGCTCGTGATGTCGGCAGTGATGTTTGGGCTTGCGGGGTTCGCCAGTTTGCAGTTGCCGCGTCATGTTGCGACAACGCCAAAAGCAATCGAGAAAATTGAGATAGAAGAACTGCGAAGTTTGCAGGTTCGGCGAATCGCATTTTCAATGATGCT
>JAQCDY010000099.1 GCA_027729785.1 Actinomycetota bacterium
GACACCGAAACCACGCATTGCACCACAAGGAGGGTTGTTGGTTCGAACGGCGTAACTGTCGATAGTCGCGTTCGGGCATCGATACGGTCCTTGAATGTGTGTAACCCCGTTGATCAATACAGCAGAACTAGTCGAAGCGTAGGCACCACCATCGAACAGGAGTCTTGCTTCGATGCGTCGAATCTCTCCAGACCTGGTGGCGTGATGACGGATGAATATTTTCGCCGGGTGACGATGTACATGACCGTAAAAAGATTCTTCGCGACCGTACTGCATTTTGATCGGACGAGACGTGCGCAGTGCGAGCAACGCGCAGTGCACCTGCAGGCTGATATCTTCGCGAGCACCGAATGCGCCGCCTACACCGCCAAGGGTTATACGAATCTTGTCGATCGGCAGACCAAGACAGGCCGCAATCTGTTTTTGGTCTTCGTGCAACCACTGTGTGGCGACGAACATCTCGACACCAGCACCGCCACTGTCGGGCAAGGCGAGCGCTGCTTCAAGACCCAAGAACGCCTGGTCTTGCATGCCGATTTCGTAGACACCTTCGACGATTATCTCGCCTTGAAGATTTTGGTCACCGGTGACTATCTGTTGACGGCGAATGACATTGCCATCAGGATGAATTGGCGGGGTGCTCGGAAGAAGTGCTAGTTCGGCATCGGTCAGCGGCTGCAATATTTCGTATTCAACTTTGATCGCTGCAAGTGCCCGCCGACAAGTCTCAGGGTGATCGGCGGCCACCGCGGCGACTGGCTCGCCGACATAGCGCACAAAGTCTGCTGCGAAGACTGGTTGATCACTTGAAATCAGACCGTAGGTTTTTTTGCCAGGCACATCTTCGGCTGTGATGATTGCTTCGACGCCCGAGATTTTGTACGCCGCCGACAGATCGATGTTGACGATTCGTGCGTATGGGTGCGGACTACGCAGCGTTGCACCCCACAACATATTTTCTGCGTGCAGATCTGATGAAAATTCGAACTGTCCTGAAACTTTGGCGACACCGTCTGGGCGTAACGCCGATGTGCCTAGAACATCGCGACGCGTCGTAGTTTGGGTCGCCGAGCTCATCGATTATTGGCCTTGCGTACTGAGATTGCATTTTCGACGGCTTCAAAAATTCGACCGTAGCCGGTGCAGCGACAAATATTGCCCGAGATTGCTTCTTTGATTTCAAGTTCTGATGGATCAGAATTTTGCGAAAGCAAGTGCTCGATCGCCACCACGAGACCCGGGGTGCAAAAGCCACACTGCACTCCACCTTCTGTGATGAACGCATTTTGTACCTCGGTGAGCACACCGTTAGGCGAAAGACTCTCGATGGTCTGAATGTCTGAATCAATCGCAGTGGCCGCCATGACGAGACACGAGCAAACCGCTTGTCCATCCATGATCACCGTGCAGCTGCCGCATTCACCCTGCTCGCAGGCGCCCTTGGAGCCGGGCAAACCAAGTCGCTCTCGAAGAACATAGAGCAGACTTTCGCCGACCCAAGAATCGCGCACCTGGTGCGTCTCGCCGTTGACGGTGAGATTGTAAATCTCTGAGTTTGTTTTCATTGTGCGTTCGCCCGCGTGAGTAATCGACGTGACAAGACTGCGACTGCATGACGACGATAGGCAGCGGTGCTTCGATGATCGTCAATTGGTCTGGATTCTTCGGCGATTCTGTCACCAAATTCCTGCAATAGTTTTGGCGCAACCGTAGATTTAGTTTTCAGGTCAATTTTGGTGGCGAGCCATGCTTCAGTTTCTCGACAGCGAACGATGGTCGGCCCAACGGCACCAAGTGCAACTGAGATCGTGCCATTCGCGCGGTCGACGACAAGACAACACGATGCGACCGAAATGACCATCGCGTTGCGTACACCAACCTTCGCGTAGCCCTGCCAGCCCGTGACGATTGGCAAAGTTGTCGACACGATGATCTCGCCAGGTTGCCGAGAGTTGCGTTTGACGCCGATCATGAAATCATGAATTGATACAGATCTCGCTGAATCTGCTTTTTGCAAGTTGACAGTCCCATTAAGTGCGCTTAAGACGGGCAGGGCATCACCGGCGGGTGAGCAAGTGCCAAGATTGCCACCGATTGAGCCAGTGGCCCGAATTTGTGGCGAGCCGACTGTTCGTGCAGCCTGGGCGAGCGCCGGCAGAAGATTGGCGATCTCGCCGTGCTCCATTGTTTGATATGGCAAACCTGCGCCGATTGTGACTTGTTTGTTGTCTTGATTAATTTGAAATGTTCTCAGTTCGTCGATCAAACGCAGCGCAATCACATCCGTGGGTTGGCGGTGGTTGAAATTGATCTCAACCATCAGGTCGGTGCCACCTTGAATAATCAACGCAGACGGATTTGCCGCTGTCGCAGACAAAGCATCTTTGAGTGTGCGTGGAACTACAACGCTCAAGAAACACCGTCCCAATTAGAAAATGCGTCGATCATCGCCTTGACATCACCCAGCGGATACAAAATCGGGCAGGTCGCGCCGTTTTTGAGATAGTGCGTGACTCTCTGGCGTGCTTCGGCCGGGGTGCCACTCGCCGTTAGCATTTGCACAATTTCATCTGGTACGTGTTTTGATGCGGCCACAACCTGCTCGTGAGTCGCGGGCCACGTAAGAACTGAACCAACTTTGTCTAGTAACGATTGCGGCACGCCAGACGCCTTCATGATGTGCGGTTGTTGACCGAGATATTGCGTGACCATTTGACGCGCCATGTCAAGTGCCGTTTTTCGGTCTTCGTGAACGCTGCAGACCACGAGTTGCGGACGGTCAATAGATTCGACCGACCGTCCGGCACGGTCGGCACCAGCAGTCAGAGCCTCCATGGCTTTCTGGTTGTATTCGGGCGAAACCAAATAGTTGAGCACCACACCATCGGCGATTTCACCCGTGAGCTCCATCATCTGCATGCCGGTGGCACCAAATCGGCACATCTTTGGGTCGACGATCTTGGTAGACATAATCAAGTTCGACGCCGTCAAGGTGTACGAACTCGCCGTTGAAAGTTACGGTCTCGTTGTTGAGCAGTGCCCGTACAGTCGTGACGATCTCGCGCATCGCACGAAGTGGTTTGGCGCGCGAGATACCAACTTTTTGTGCCAACGGATCCCACCACGCACCAATACCCAAGATCACGCGACCGGGAGCCAAATCGTCGAGCGTCGAAAATGTGGCTGCAAGTCTCGCCGGGTTGCGACTCCAGCAGTCGACGACACCAGATCCAACTTTGAGAGTTGTGGTCACCGAGGCAAATGCGGCCATCGGCACAGTGGCTTCGCGCACGAGTCGGCTTTCGGCCTGCCATACGGCCTCGAAGCCCTTGCTCTCGGCATATTTCGAAAACTCCATGCCTTCTGAGATCTTGTGTGCATCTTGCAAATAAAGTGCTACGCGGGCTGATTTTGTTTGAGTCGTTTGTGTCATCAATTATTCAACCTCTCGTATAACCGTAGGGCTTGCTCATGGGCTTTTGCACGTACCTCAATTAGATCGACACGAGTCGGTAAGCCGTCTACCAGAATCTTTTCGCCGGCTATTTCAACATCAGTTGCGGTCATATTCGTGGTGAATGCCGTGTGCCACGGGCTGTCTGCAAAATCATAATTAAATGTCACAACGTCATTTTTCGCATCAGGAAACAATTCGAGCGAATTGTCGAGCCACTGCCAAACCATGGTCGGGTCGGCCTGGACGTCGAATTCTCGCAGTCGTGCGTATGCGACACGTGCCTCTTCGATCATGTCGGCACCAATGCCATCGGTGCCGAGCAGAATTTTGTTCGGCTTCTCTGATGGTTTGGCATAACCCACCGCGTTGTTCATATTGGAACGAGCGTTGTGCACGATGCGACCTTGCAATGGGCGATCGAGGTGCACCGCATGTACGAGCAGCCAGTTATCTTGCGCCAATGATTGAAGGCGAGCACCAGCCTGAATGTCATCGAGACCCTCGGCAACATGAACATGCACACCGACTGAGTATTTCTTGGCAAGATCAGCAGCCGCGTTGAGTGTTTCGTCACTGCACGTGAAAGTCGCGTGCACACCCACCATGCCGAGACCGCCAGATGAAAGAAATCGTTCACATTCGACAAGGCCACGAGTTGCCGCATCGGTCATCTTCGAAAGTGGTGAAACCTTCGAGTGCAACTGTTGGCTATCGTCCCATCGATCTGACACGCCATAACAAGTGTTGACACGAACGCCAACTGTCTTGCATGCATCAGCAATCGTGCTCAGTGAACCCTCGATGCAGTTGGGCGATTCATGGTGATCGATGATGCATGTCGTGCCACTCATCAATGCCTCGGTTGCACCAAGCATGGCCGACCAATAAATCATCTCATTATCGAGTGCGGCGTCGACTCGCCACCAAATATTGTTGAGAATCTCAATGAACGAT
>JAQCDY010000100.1 GCA_027729785.1 Actinomycetota bacterium
CTATTTGTTGCCAACCGCACTCGACGCACCAACGGTCGTCGCAATAATGATCGAAGAGCCAGAGCCGCAGGCTCCGCTCGGCGCGAAAGGTATCGGCGAGCCACCGTGTATTTCGGTGACACCCGCAATTGCTGCGGCAATTCGCAACGCCACTGGCAAACAACTAACTCGCGTACCAATTCGTCCGCAAGATATTTGCCTTTAAAAAATTAGTCGCCAGACGCACCGATACTAAGCAAGACCCCGCCGAGTTCGCCTGGTCGGGCTTCGATCTGATCTGGATCGGCTGCGCCAAACTCTGGTGCGACAAAATCGGCACCGACACCCGCGTCTCGCGCCAGTTTGCTAACCGATCGTTTCTGCGAAGGATCGACCAAAGAAATAACGACACCTTTCGAGCCGGCACGACCTGTGCGACCCGAGCGATGAATGTAATCTTTGTGATCTGCTGGCGGGTCGAAATGCAGTACGCACGGCACATCATCGATGTGAATGCCACGAGCGGCAACATCGGTTGCCACGAGAATATTCGACTTTCCACGCCTGAATTCTTCTAGTGACCGCTCACGCTGAGCCTGGCTTTTGTTGCCGTGAATCACTGACGAACGCACTCCCGCGTTGTCAAGTTGTTTGGCCAAACGATCGCAACCGTGTTTAGTGCGACTGAACAAGATGATCCGCTCATAAGTATTGACAAGTTGCGCGATGGTCTGGACACGGTCGTTGCGACCGACGATCCAGAATTTATGATCGATATCTGGCTCGGCTTCTTGAGATTTCGATTCATGACGCTTTGGATTATTTTGAAATTCTTTTACAACCTGTGAAATATCGCCGTCAAGCGTTGCCGAAAACAGCATCACCTGACGCTGCTTTGGTAGCGCCCGCAAAATTCGACGTACCGCTGGCAAAAACCCCATGTCCGACATTCGATCTGCTTCATCAAGGACGGCAATCGTCACAGAACCAAGCGACATATCGCGTCGCTCAAGCAAATCTTCTAATCGGCCTGGTGTCGCGACAATGATGCTCGCACCGCGCACTGCTTTGACCTGCGGCCCGTAACCCGCGCCACCATACACCGATGCCACCCGCAATTCAGTGCCCTCACAAAGCATGCCGATCTCTTTTGCGACCTGGATCGCTAATTCGCGGGTCGGCACCAAAACAAGACCGCCGGGTTGACCCGGTTTGGATTTTTGCAATCTCACTGCCAACACCAAACCAAAGGCGATCGTCTTACCAGAACCCGTCGGGGCTTTGCCGCAAACATCCAAACCAGCCAGACCATCTGGTAACGCTGCTTCTTGAATCTCGAATGGAGAAGAAATACCTCGACTAGTCAATTTGTCGGCATACTTCTTCGGCACGCCAAGATCAATGAAAGTTTTCATGATTATCTACCCAACACTGTTTCTGTGTATCTGTTGGCGAAAACCCGATTCGGATCAATCAAATTGCGCACGCCCTGAAAGACATCCCATTGCGGGTATCGCGGTGCAAGTGTTTGCGCATTTTGAAAATGCAACTTACCCCAATGCGGGCGCCCTTGATATGAGTTCATGATTGATTCAACCTCTTTAAAATATGGCACGTAGTTCATCCCTTTATAAATGTGAACCGCGATATACGCAGATTCTCGATTACTCGCTGTACTTAGCGGAATCTCATCTGGGGCTGTAAAGCGAACCTCAACAGGAAAATTCAGGAAGAACCCACTATCTTTGATCATTCTACGCACTCGATTCAGCGCTTCCACACATGCCTCGCGCGGAATCGCATACTCCATCTCGTAAAACTTAACAATTCGCTTGCTAGCAAAAATTTTGTAACTCGCATCGCAGTATTCATTTCTCCCAGAAGACGGTAAAGCCTTGGCCAATTTAGGGATAAGCGACGGTTTGGCTCGACCGAGCAGGCATACAGCACCAAATGCATAGTTCTCCATCAGTGTCTTTGAATACCAATGTGACAAACTGCTCATCGGTTGCACAGCATCAGTCGTGCGATTATTCCGTTTCGTCAACGCCCAACCTGTGTGAGGCACCCAAAAAAACTCGAAGTGATCGTTTTCTGCGACATGCCGATCGAGATTCGTCAGTAACTCGTCGACGCGCATCGGTTCTTCGATTACTCTCAAGTTGAAGGCAGGCACTAACTGAAGCGTGACCGTGCTGATTAGGCCGAGAGCACCAAGACCTACCCTTGCGCAATGAAACAACTCAGGATTCGAGTTGGGTGAACAATCGACGACCGAAGAGTCGGCCAGCACAATCCGCAACGCCGTGACTTGGTTGGCAATACCGGTAAATTTCACGCCAGTGCCATGGGTTGAGGTTGAAATTGCGCCTGCAATCGTCTGATATGCAATATCACCGAGATTCTGCATCGCCAAACCATTCTGATGCAACACTTGATTGAGCTTCGACAACTGAATACCGGACTGCGTAGTGACTGTATTCGTGGCTTTGTCCACAGAAACAACAGCGTCATAGTTCGATAAATCAACGAGTATCTCTTCGGCGATACCAATTGCCGTAAAACTATGTCCTGAACCCACGGCCTTTACTCGTTTGTTGTTTGCTGCCGCGTGTCGAACTATCTGTTGAAGCTGTTCTTCAGTTCTGGGCTTGAACAACGAAACACCTGCTGCCCGTTGATTGCCGGCCCAGTTCGACCAACTCGTCTTGCGCGACCCGATCTCAGCGTCGATATTCACGACTGCAACACCCTTCTTGCACTGGTGAGTCTTCTAATACCAATCATCACCAATGAAAGCGCCAGCACGGTACCCAAGTTGCTGAGCATGTGAAACCCAAAGGCCTTTCGAATAAACCCGCTTGAGAAACCGGCCATTCCACCACAAAAACTCATCATTAAATCAGCGGCACCCTGAACCGTCACACGCGAACTCTCAGGCACAGACTCAACCAGCAAACTCGACCCGCCAATCAGACCAAAACTCCAGCCGATACCGAGCAACCACAGCGATGGCCATAACAGTGTCGCCGCTTCGCCGGCAAGTGCCGCCATCACGGTTGCCGACACGAGCAATACGCCACCTACAGAAATCGACAGTAATTTTCCGCGACGGTCGGTGAATTTGCCGACTAGCGGACTAAACGCATACATGCCCGCGATGTGTAGCGAAATAACATACGGGCTTACATCTTCATGACCATGAAGTTTTAGATGAACTGGTGTCATCGTCATCACTGCGACCATCGTGACTTGTGAGATAACCATCGCTGAAAGTGCGACGCGTGCGTTGCGAATGCCACTGATCGTACGTAGCGCCGCACCCAGATTTGGCGTAATTACACCAACACCCTGTTGCGAAATCAGACCACCACTTACCTCGAGTGGATCTGGACGCAACCGCACTGCGACGTTGATCAATGCGAATCCAAAAAAGCATGCCGACGCAATCCACGGACCCGTATACAACGACCAACCAAAGACATCCACGCCGAAATCTTGCGCCGGTCTGATCAATACCGGACCAAACACGGCGCCAAAAGTCGAGCCGAACAAGATATAGCTCATCGCCTGACTCCGTTGCTCTGGCGCGGCTAGATCCATTGCCGCATACCGCGAAAGCAAATTTGATGCCTGCCCCGAACCGTAAAGAAATAAACCAAAAATAAACAACGTCAACGAACCACGATTGACTGCGAACCCTGCAAGCAAACCACCGACAATCGCCAGCGAATAACCATATTGCAAACCGACGCGACGACCCTTACGACTCATCTTGCGGGCTAAAACTTGCGACATAAACGCCGAACCCATGGTGAATGTTGCGCTCGAGATACCACCCCATGCGGTGTCCTGCCCCAAAATGTCTTGAATCACAAACGCGCCAACTGTTACAGCTGCCGACAATGCCGCCGCCGCCACAACCTGCCCCGTTACCAAAACCCTCAGCGTCTTTTTCTGCAACGCGACACGATCAGTCAGAGATTGCGTCACAGATCAACTTCCACTTAAGAAAGATTACTCGGCTGTTTCAATTTGGTCGCTTATGGCGTTTTCACGCGCACGATTAATTCATTTTTGTGTCGAAGAGGGGACTTGAACCCCTACGCCCTTACGAGCGCCAGCCCCTTAAGCTGGTGCGTCTGCCAATTTCGCCACTCCGACTTGCAACAAAAATCTATCTAGTTTGTGAGCAACATCCCCAACGCAATCACGGTTATAACCCATACCAGTGCCAAAACAGTGGTGATTCGATTGAGGTTTCGTTCGGCAGCCGCTGAACCAAGCGCTGCTCCACCGCCGCCGCCAAACATGTCTGACAAACCACCGCCACGACCACTATGCAACAAAACACCACCGATCATTGCAAACATGGTCACGACGTTGATCACGATCGTGATGTAAGTAACTATATTTCGCACGCCAAA
>JAQCDY010000101.1 GCA_027729785.1 Actinomycetota bacterium
CTCATCGGCGATTTTTGAAACGGTTGCTTCGTGGCCGATTTGTGCATCGCTTGCGCCAACCTCCATATAAGGGAACGTGCGGCTCTCGCTCTGTTCGTCGAGAATCAACGCATCGCACTGCACATGACTCTTGCAGTTCGTCGCACCCTCTTCGACTCGCACCAAACCGCGATATGCGGTGATGCCACCGTCTTTCGAGATCGACTTCGAAACAATTTTTGAGGATGTCTCTGGCGCCGCGTGAATCATTTTTGCGCCAGCATCTTGGTGCTGCCCCGCGCCGGCGTATGCCACCGACAAAACTTCACCCGTGGCTTTTGGTCCCATCAAATAAACACTCGGATATTTCATCGTCAATTTCGAGCCGATGTTGCCATCGATCCACTCCATGTGGCCTTCGGCTTCGACTCGTGCACGCTTGGTGACCAAGTTGTAGACATTTGGCGACCAGTTTTGAATCGTCGTATATGTGACGTGCGCGCTCGGCTTGACGATGATTTCAACGACTGCCGAGTGCAACGAATCTTTCGTATAGACGGGCGCCGAGCAACCTTCGATGTAGTGAACTTTCGAGCCTTCGTCGGCGATAATCAGCGTGCGCTCGAACTGACCGGCGTTTTCAGAGTTGATTCTGAAATAAGCCTGCAACGGCATTTCGCATTCGACACCTGGCGGAACATAAATAAACGAACCACCCGACCAAACAGATGTGTTGAGCGCCGAGAACTTGTTGTCACCTGGCGGAATGACAGAACCAAAATATTGCTTGACGAGATCTGGGTATTCGCGTAGCGCAGTATCCATATCGCAAAACAAAATGCCGAGTTTTTCGAGATCTTCGCGGTTGCGGTGAAACACAACTTCGCTCTCGTATTGCGCGGTGACGCCGGCCAAATATTTGCGCTCGGCTTCAGGAATGCCCAACTTCTCGTAGGTCTTGCGCATCTCTTCGGGCAGGTCTTCCCATTCGTCGACTTGCGCGGTCGCTGGCTTGAGATAATAAAAAATGTCTTGAAAGTCGATGTCGGGCATGTTGACGGCGAACCAATCAAGCATCGGCTTGCGTTCAAAAGTCTGCAACGAACGCAGACGCATCTTGCGCATCCACTCGGGCTCGCCTTTCCACCACGAGATTTGCTCGACGACGCCCGTGTTTAATCCTTTGACAGGTTCAAATGCATATTCGACTTCGTCGCTCCAACCGAGTTGATACTTCGAAAGATCGAGGTCAAATGAAGTCACTTTTACTGCTCCTTGGGGTGGATTTCTATCGGTTAATTCGTTAGCCGACTAGCCAACTAATTAGCACTATCTGCATAGTAACAATTATCGGCGGCAAATGCTCGCCCGAAACTGGTTGTTCGACACAGCGCGGCACGCGACACAGATAGCGTGACGGTCTTCATGGAACGCTTTGGTCTCGTCGGTCTGCCCAACGCGGGTAAGTCATCTTTATATAACGCTTTAACCGGCTCGAATGCGCTCGCGGCGCCCTACCCGTTTGCGACCAAAGATCCGAACATCGGCATGGCCAAAGTGCTCGACCCACGACTCGACGCGCTCGCCGAAATGTCGAAGACGCAAAAAACTGTCTACGCCACGGTCGAAGTCGTCGACATCGGCGGGTTGGTCGAGGGCGCGAGCAAAGGTGAAGGTCTGGGCAACAAGTTTCTCGCCAATATTCGCGAAGTGGATGCAATCGTGTTCGTGTTGCGGGCGTTCGCCGACGACGATATTCCGGGGCCGAGTGACCCGCTCGAACATTTGCGTGTGCTCGAGATCGAACTTGCACTCGCCGACCTCGAATCGGTCGAAACAAAACTTAATCGGATGCAAAAAGCGGCACGAATGGACAAATCGCTCGAAGAAGAACTTGGCGCGTTGACTCGCGCGCAGGCGCACCTTGCAGAGGGTCGACCGCTGTACCGTGCGACGCTGTCAAAAGACGATGCAGAATTGCTGGCGCCGCACTTCTTGTTGACGACTCGTCAAGTTTTGGCCGTAGTCAATGTTGCCGAAGATGACTTGGCGCGAATTCCAGAATTTGAAGAACTCGTGCGCAAAGAACTCGCACCTCCGGGTTCGGCAAGTGCCAGCCAAGTTGAAGTGCTGGGCATGAGCGTGCAACTCGAAGCCGAAGCGGCACAACTTGACACCAAAGATCGCAAAGAAATGCTCGAAGCGCTCGGCCTTGGCGAAGGTGCGCTGCCAAGAATGGTGCGCTCGGCTTATCACCTGCTCGGTTTGCGAACGTTTTTTACGACGGGCGAAAAAGAAACTCGGGCGTGGACATTTCATGCAGGTTCGAAAGCCCCAGAATGTGCGGGCAAGATTCATAGCGACCTGCAACGTGGCTTTATTCGCGCCGATGTGATTATGTGGGATGAACTGTTGCGCATCGGTTCATGGAACAAAGCCAAAGACCTGGGCAAGATTCGTGTCGAAGGCAAAGACTACGAAGTCGTCGACGGCGACACGCTAGAAATTCGCCACAACACATAGCAACACAGAGACGCGGTGTTGGGCAAAACGCAATACTCTATGAATATGAGCAATGTCGTTGAATTCAAGACTGGTTGGCTTGTTTGTCAGGCAAAAGTGCTCTCGAGTTTGAACATTGCAGAAACGGCTGCTGCGCGTCGACGTGGTTTGATCGGCCAGACAGAAATTGAAACACCACTTCTCATCGACTCTTGTAAGTGGATCCATACATTCGGCGTGAAGTGCACGCTTGATGTGGCGTATCTCGACGAGAAAATGCAAGTCATCAAGGTGCAGCAGGTTAAGCCGTTGCGGGTTGCGATGCCGGTGTTCAAGGCCAAATACGTGCTCGAAGCAAGTGCCGGTACTTTCGAAAACTGGGGACTAGTAGTTGGCCACACGCTTGATGCGCGTCGAACATGACGGGCGCGCTCGTGCTCGTGGCGACGCCAATCGGCAATCTCGGCGACATGTCGCAACGCGCGATCGATGCGCTGAACCAAGCCGAAATAATTTGCTGCGAAGACACGCGACACTCGGGCAAATTGCTAAGTCATTTCGGAGTGACTGGCAAAAAACTTGTCGTGATCAACGAACACACCGAATATGACACCCGCGAAGAAATAGTGGGCTTTGTCGCATCCGGAAAGACAGTTGCGTTAATTACGGATGCAGGCACGCCTGGCATCAGCGACCCAGGCGAGAGACTTGTCGTCGCGGTTGTCAATGCTGGCTTTAAAGTTTCTGCAATACCTGGGCCGTCGGCGTTGACGATGGCGCTCGTGACAAGCGGCTTGCCAACTTCACGATTTGTTTTCGAAGGTTTTTTGCCGCGCAGTGGCGCCGAACGAACCGAGCGACTGGCGATGGCGACAACCGAATCTCGAACGACTATTTACTACGAAGCGCCCCATCGTCTGATCAAAACTCTGAGCGACCTGACGACCGCGTGTGGCGCAGTTCGCCGAGTTGTAGTTGCCCGTGAACTCACGAAACTGCACGAAGAGTTCTGGCGTGGCACTTTGCAAGACGCCAACATGCATTTCTCTACAACTGAGCCGCGTGGTGAATTCGTAATCATTCTCGAACCCGCAAAGCCACCTGCGCCGCCAACAGATCAAGAACTACTTGAAGCCATTCGTTCTGAAATGAATAAGGGTGTTAGCCGCAAAGATTCTGCCGCCAGAGTCTCGGCGCGCTTCGGCGTTGCCAAACGCCATGTCTACGAACTAGCGCTCCAAGTTCGCGACGACGTTTAAGATATAACAGTGAAAAAGTTCTCGGCGACGACGCCAATTTATTATGTCAACGCCAAACCTCACCTCGGTCACGCCTACACGACAATTATTACTGATGCTGTTTGCCGCTGGCACAAACTTTGCGGCGACGATGTGCACCTATTGACGGGCACCGACGAGCACGGTTTGAAGATTCAGCAATTTGCCGACGCCGAAGGTGTCTCGCCCAAACAATTTTGCGACAAGATCGCACCATTGTTTGCCGACGCTTGGCAGCGCCTGAACATCGATGTCAGCGACTTCATTCGCACCACAGAAGAGCGGCACAAAGTCGGCGTGCAAAAACTTTTGCAGGCTTGTTACGACGCTGGCGACATCGAGGTCGACACTTACCGCGGCCACTACTGCGTGGCGTGTGAGGCGTACTACATCCCCGAAGAACTCGACAACGGCAAATGCAAAATCCACAACACGAAAGCCGAATATGTCGAAGAAGAAAACTATTTCTTTCGCCTGTCTCGCTACGAAGAAAAACTTCTCAATTGGTATGCCGATCATCCTGACGCGATCAAACCCGACCACCGGGTCAACGAGGTAACAGGTTTCATCAAGCAAGGCCTGCGCGACTTTTCTGTCAGTCGCAAAACTTTG
>JAQCDY010000102.1 GCA_027729785.1 Actinomycetota bacterium
TCAGTAATACAAGGCGACGTAGCTCAGTTGGTTAGAGCATCCGGCTCATAATCGGAAGGTCATCGGTTCGATTCCGATCGTCGCTACTGGGTGCAAAGTAGAATTGAAAATCAGATGTCTGACTCTTCAGAAAAAAAAGTTTCGACTATTGAAACTGTAAAAATAGTCTGGAGACTGTTCACCAATTCAGATCGCATTGCGTTTGTCAGGATTGTGTTCATGGTGATCATCGGGATGTTCCTCGAGACGATCAGTCTCGGCATTGTGGTGCCGATCATCGGTATTTTGACTCAAGACAACTATCAAGAAAAATATCCGTGGATCGTTGATCTGTTCGGCTCATTGAGTCGAGAAGAACTCATTTCTGCCGTAATGGTGATGATGGTATTGATCTATATAGTGCGGAGTTTGTTTTTGTTTTGGAGCTTGTGGATTCAAAAGGGATTTTCTGCCTCGGTTTCTGGTCGACTTTCGCAGAGCCTGTTTTCAATTTATTTGCGGCAACCTTACATGTTTCACCTGCAGCGCAACTCGTCGACACTGATGCGCAATGCAAAGAACGCGACTGCAGTAGTTACTTCTGGTGTAGACCCATTTTTAGTTTTGCTTACCGACGGCCTCGTGGCGATTGCAATGTTCAGCTTGTTAATTTATGTCGAGCCAGTCGGGACCTTGGCGGTCCTAGTTGTCTTTGGCGTTTCTACTCTGGTGTTTCAACGATTGACACGTCGTCGTATCGACAATTGGGGACACCGAGTTGATTATCACGAAACGAAAATTCTTCAGCATCTACAAGAAGGCTTTGGTGGTGCGAAGGATGTAAAAGTTTTGGGGCGCGAAAATGAGTTTTTATCGCAACATGAGAAGCATCTTGGTGAAAGTATCCGGATCAACCGAATTTATAACGTAATTCTGTCGCTGCCAAGATCGTTTATGGAGATCATCACGATTGTTGGGCTTTGTTTGTTGGTTGTGAGTATGGTCGTGCGAGACCGGCCGCTTTCTGACATCGTGCCAATTCTGGGACTATTCGCTGCCGCAGCATTTCGTGTGATGCCGTCGATCAATCGGGTGTTGATGGCGACTCAGACACTGGTTTTCAATCGATCAATTATTGCCTCGGTATATCGAGACTTCTTGCTTGAAACGCCAGATTCCAGCGACGCAATAAATGCATCGCCGTTTACGAACCAACTCGAACTGGCTGATGTGAGTTTCAAATATCCGACAGCGGCCACCGCATCGTTGCAAAATGTTTCGTTGGTGATTAAGCGCGGCGAAGCGGTTGGTTTTGTTGGACCAAGCGGTGCTGGTAAGAGCACCCTTGTGGATGTGATTCTTGGCTTGTTTACACCAACATCTGGAGTTGTACGAGTTGATGCCAGCGACGTGCAGCAAAATTTACGAAATTGGCAAAATCAGATTGGTTATGTGCCCCAGTCGATTTATCTGACGGACGATACTTTACGACGCAATGTTGCGTTCGGGCTAACTGAAGAAAATATTGATGACAATCTTGTTCGCGAGGCGATTCGCCTCGCCCAACTAGAAGAATTTGTCTCAACTTTGCCAGATCGACTTGAGACCGTCGTGGGCGAACGAGGTGTTCGTCTGTCTGGCGGGCAACGTCAACGCATTGGCATTGCCCGGGCCCTCTATCACAAACCAAGTGTTTTGGTCCTAGATGAGGCCACCAGTTCGCTCGATACGCCAACCGAGCACGGTGTGATGCAGGCGGTGCAAGCGTTGCAGGGATCAAAGACCGTGATCATTGTTGCGCACCGATTGAGCACGGTCGAATACTGCGATCGCCTTTATCGAATCGAAGATTCGCGCATTACCGAAGAAGGCACATTCGCCGAGGTCGTTCAACGCTCAACTAAAAGCAATACAGATTGAGTCTAAATTTGCCGATGTTTAAAAGATAAACTCATAGTTTGAGTCATGGATTGGATTAAATGCAACAACACATAACTGAGTATTCAGCGAGATTGTCTGCAGCATTGGCGTTGCCGGCGATCAAGCAGGTGCCGCAACTTGCACAGGCATTCAAGGATGCGTGGGATAACAAGAAAACTATTTACCTCTGCGGAAATGGCGGCAGCGCGGGCAACGCAATTCATTTGGCCAATGACTTTTTGTACGGAGCGGGTTTGACTCGTGGCATCGGTCTTCGCATCGAGTCACTTGCTGCAAACGCCTCAGTTCTAACTTGTCTAGCCAACGACATTGGTTACGAAGAGATTTACGCCGAACAATTACGCGTCAAAGCGAATGCGGGCGATGTGCTTGTCGTGTTTTCGGGCAGCGGCAACTCACCCAATGTTGTTCGCGCTCTCGAGATGGGCAACAAACTTGGTATGGAGACTTTTGCAATTCTCGGCTTTTCGGGCGGCAAGTGCAAGGAGATCGCCAAGCATCCATTGCATTTCGCGATTAACGACATGCAGATCGCAGAAGATTTGCAACTAATTATCGGCCACATGATTATGCAGTGGCTTTGCAGCGACGCAAATAGCGGCAAATAGCAAATCGGCTAACACCGATTAATAGCAAGCCGCAGCCGGGAAGAAAAATTTCTTTGATGGGCAAGATGCTTTTGTTGTCCGCCGATAGTTGCGAAGATTCGGGAGAAATTGCAGGTGAGCTAAAGTGATTCGTGCCGTTGAGCACTATCGTGATTAGCGTTAGTTATTGAATTTAGGGCAGTAGCTCAGTTGGTAGAGCGCCGGTCTCCAAAACCGATGGTCGGGGGTTCAAATCCCTCCTGCCCTGCAAAGCAGGTATAGATGACCGATAGGCTGAAAAGCCGATATGTCAATGGATCTCAACCGTCAACAGAAGCGCGCCATGCAAAAAATGGGCGAAGTCAACGAGCAAGGCGCACCGATTCGCCAGGCTCGGCCGACGGTTGCCGCCCAAGTTGCCAAAGAACGTGTCGGTCCGTTTCAATACATCCGCGAAGTTCGCGATGAAATGCGCAAGGTTGCCTGGCCAAAATTCCCTGAAGTTCGCCGTTATTCGATAATCGTGCTGGTCACCGTCGTAATTGTCACCGCCTTCGTGGGGGGATTGGACTCTGCATTTGGCATACTTTCAGGCTGGCTTTATAAAGATTAGGCACCGATTAAATGACTGACGACACCACAACAACTCAACTTGCCCAAGACGAGACGACCACCGAGTCGGCTGTCGTCGATGCAACTTTTGATCTCACCGAGAACGCCGATTCTCAAGATGATGAAGTAGATCGCCCGTGGTTGCGCCCGGGCAAATGGTATGTCGTGCACTCGCAGTCGGGCTACGAAAAAAAAGTTGACGCCAACCTCAAGGCGCGCATCGCTTCATATAACTTGACCGATCGCATTTACGAGATCGTCATCCCGATGGAAGACGTCGTTGAATTCAAACAGGGCCGCAAGCAGACGGTTCAGAAAAAAGTTTTCCCTGGATACTTGCTTGTGCGTTGTGAAATGGATGACGAAACCTGGTTTTGTATTCGCAACACTCCGGGCGTCACTGGTTTCGTGGGTCAAAGCCAAAAAGGCAAGACACCGGCGCCGTTGTCACGCAAAGAAGTTGCAACTTTCTTGTCGGCCAAAGGCGACGGCAAAGAGGCACCGAAGCGAAAGGCACCAAAACTCGACTACGAAGTTGGCGAGGGTGTGCGCGTCAAAGAAGGTCCGTTTGCAGATTTCTCGGGTCAGGTTGCAGAAATTAATGCTGATCACATGAAGTTGAAAGTGCTCGTCAACATTTTCGGTCGAGAAACTCTCGTCGAAATGGATTTCAGTCAAGTCGCAAAACTTTAAATAGAAACTTAAAAGAAAGAACCAGTCATGGCAAAAAAAGAGATTAAAGCAGTCGTCAAGATTCAGATTCCTGCGGGCAAGGCAACACCGGCACCACCAGTTGGTACCGCACTTGGACCACACGGCATTCAGATCATGGATTTTGTCAAGCAATACAACGCTGCAACCGAGTCGCAAAGCGGCACGGTTGTGCCTGTTGAAATCACGATCTTCGAAGATCGTTCGTTTTCGTTCATTCTTAAGACACCGCCGACACCGGTCTTGCTCCGTCAAAAAGCAGGTTTAGAAAAGGCTTCAAAGAACCCAGGCAAAGAAATTGTCGGTTCGGTGACCGAAAAAGATGTTGAAGAAGTAGCCAAAATCAAGATGCCTGACTTAAATGCCAACGATCTTGAGGCTGCCAAACAACAAGTCCGCGGCACGGCCCGTTCAATGGGTCTGACAGTCGTCGGGTGATCAAGAAGTAATTAACAAGCAATAAATAATTAGCCTGATTCGGAAGAACCT
>JAQCDY010000011.1 GCA_027729785.1 Actinomycetota bacterium
TTGGATGCGTGCAAAGCGCATGGGTTTCGCCGATGCCCAGTTGGCATGGCTGTGGAACACCAGCGAGCAACAGGTTCGCACGGCGAGGTTGCAGGCCGGCGTTCGTCCCGTGTACAAAGCGGTAGATACGTGTAGCGCCGAGTTCTCGGCCTTGACTCCTTATCACTATTCGACCTATGAAGACGAGTCCGAGATTCGCGCCACGACCAAAGAATCGGTAATTATTTTGGGTAGTGGCCCGAACCGAATCGGTCAGGGCATTGAATTCGACTATTGCTGCGTGCACGCCAGTTTTGCTCTGCGTGATGCGGGTTTCGAAACAATAATGCTGAACTGCAACCCGGAAACCGTTTCGACCGACTACGACACGTCCGACAAACTTTATTTCGAGCCGTTGACCCACGAAGACGTGATGAATGTAATCGAAGCCGAGACGGCATCTTCTGGTGTCGCACCAAAAGTGATCGTCGGTCTGGGTGGTCAGACACCGCTGAAGTTGGCTTCGAGACTGCCGAGCAACTTGATCGCTGGTACCAATAGTCAGAGCATCGATGTCGCTGAAGATCGCGAAAAGTGGAGCGCCCTTTGCGAATCGCTGGCGATCGCCCAGCCCCCTGGTGGTACGGCGCGCAATTTAGATCAGGCAATCGAGATTGCCAACAGAATCGGCTATCCGGTATTGGTTCGGCCAAGTTATGTTTTGGGTGGGCGAGCGATGCAAATCGTGCATGATCAACAGCATCTGCAAAAAGCGATGCTTGAAATGGATAAAGATGGTTCGCTCGGACGAGAGGGTGGACTGTCAGCCGAACGCCCCGTGCTTGTCGACAGATTTTTAGAAGATGCAATAGAAGTCGATGTCGACGCAATCAGAGACTCGACCAACGAAGTTCTGATTGGCGGCGTGATGGAGCACGTTGAACAAGCAGGCGTGCATTCAGGCGACTCGGCTTGCACGATTCCTCCCGCAACTTTGTCCAAGTCGATAGTCGATGAGATTGAAGCAACCGTGACCAAGATCGCCAGTGCTCTAAATGTAATTGGTCTGATCAATGTGCAGTTTGCAGTGACCGGAGAATCTGTTTATGTAATTGAAGCCAACCCTCGTGCTAGTCGCACCGTGCCATTCGTGGCCAAGGCGACGGGTGTGCCGTTGGTAAAAGTAGCGAGTCGTGTGATGTTGGGGGCGACGCTGGGTCAGTTGCGCCAGGAAGGTCTTTTGTCGGCACGCGTATCGGGCCAGCATGTCTCGGTCAAAGAAGCGGTTCTACCGTTCAATCGTTTTTCTGAAGTTGATACGGCGTTGGGGCCAGAGATGCGTTCAACCGGTGAGGTCATGGGAATCGACCATTCATTCGCCAGGGCATTCGCCAAGGCCCAGTTTGCAGCCGGTACGACACTGCCCGAAAGCGGATTGGTCTTCGTGTCGCTCAACGACCGAGACAAGAGCGGCGGGGTTGAAGTCGTCAAAGGTTTGAGTTCGCTCGGATTGCAAGTTGCGGCGACTTCGGGTACGGCCAAATATTTGACAAGTCATGGTTGCGAAGTGACCCGCATCGTCGGCAAGTTCTCGGAGCGCTCAACGGGTGAAAAAAACATCGACGACGCAGTCAAATTAATCGAAGCAGGAGAAATCGTTCTTGTGATCAACACTCCGCGCGGTTATGGCACTCGCAGCGACGGAGAAGCAATTCGCAAGGCGGCCAACAACTGTCGCGTTTCAGTCGTCACAACTTTGAGTGCCGCAAGCGCGGCAGTGCACGGCATGATCGAACGACGGAACCGACCATTCACGGTCAAGTCGCTGCAAGAATTTCACGCCAGACAATGAAACGCAACCCGATTTCGATCGGCACAGTCGAACTTGCCCAACCAATCTTGACGGCGTCGGGTACCGCTGGTTATGGCGCCGAGTTTGACGCCTACTTTCCGTTGCGCGAGATAGGTGCCGTCGTCACCAAATCAGTTGCGCATTTTGAATGGCCAGGCAACGCAGCACCACGACTTCATCCGACAAATTCGGGGATGCTCAATAGTGTCGGACTTCAAGGTAGTGGTGTACGAAGTTTCATCGACGATGATTTAGTCGCCCTCGAACGCGCGCAAGCAAAAGTGGTTGTCAGCATCTGGGGGCACAGTATCGACGACTATCTTCAGGTGGCGCGAATTTTGGCCGATGTGCGTGACCGTGTTGCGGCAATTGAAGTCAATCTTTCGTGCCCGAACTTGGGTGGCGACCATGCGATGTTTAGCCACGATGCAACCTTGAGCGCCAAAGTCATCGAAGCATGTCAAGTCTCTGGTTCGCCATTGTGGGCAAAGTTGAGTCCGAATACCTCGCAACTCGTCGACATCGCGCGCGCAGTTTCGTCGGCAGGCGCTCAGGCAGTGACTCTGGTGAATACGGTGATCGGCATGGCGATAGACACTGAAACGGGGTTGCCGATTCTGGGCAATATTCGCGGAGGTTTATCTGGGTCGGCGATTCATCCGATTGCCGTTCGATGTATCTACGACGTGCGAGCGGTTTTGCCCGAATTAAAAATAATTGGTGCAGGTGGAGTGACATCTGCCGAGACGGCGGTCGAATTGATGCTTGCTGGCGCCGATGCGGTGCAGGTGGGCACCGCTACATTTGCCAATCCGAAAGCACCGCTCAAGATTTTGAAACAACTAACCAAGTGGGCCGACGCACGCGGCATCACAGACTGGTCGGGGATCACATCGGCTGCTCACAGGGGTGGATTGAAGTTCTGAAGTGTCGGACGTGCTGACACAAAAAGAATCAATTTTCGCGCAACTAGAATAGGTCAATGGCAACGACGTCAGAAGGTACGGCTACTCGCGAATTGGCGATTGCCAACGCCGCATTGCTGCGTCGGCAAATGAACCAGATTCTCTGCGAAATTTCTGAAGGCAAATTCAGCATTGATTCAATTTTTGAAATAGACGGCAATGCGGCGCTGAATCAACTTTATGTGCTCAAGATTCTCGAAAAGTTCGCTGGTATTGGCAAGGTGCGAGCCCGAAGCGGGTTGGATGTTTTGAAGATCTCTCATAAGTGTCGATTTTCAAGTCTCGAATCTCGTCAGCGCGAGGCGTTGATCAAAGAGTTCGCAAAATGAGCACCGACTACACCTCACTTGTGGTCGTGGTTTCGGGTCCTGGTGGGGTCGGCAAAAGTACGATCGTCGAAAAACTTGTTGCTCGTGATACCCAACTTTGGTTGAGCCGTTCATGGACGACCAGAGAGCGACGACAGGGTGAAGCCTTGGACGCATACAATTTCGTCAGTCGCAAAGATTTCGAAGACAATATCGCCAGTGGTGGCTTTTTAGAGTGGACCGACTTTCTCGGCAATTATTACGGCACGCCAACTCCGAATCCGCCCAAAGGTCGCGACACAGTTCTTGAAATCGAGGTCGATGGCGCGCAACAAGTTAAGCGGATCAACGTCAGGGCGCTGTTGCTTTTTGTCTTGCCACCATCACGCCAAGAGCAAAAGGCACGACTGCGGGGTCGCGGTGACCCGGACCCTAAAGTCGAGAAACGCCTGCGCAAAGCCGAAGAAGAAGAACCCGTGGGCAGAGCGATTGCTGATTATGTAATCGTCAATGATGACCTTGACTCAACGGTCGAAGAAATGAGTCGGATCATCGCCTACGAGCGCAAACAGCGCACCACGAGTTAGAAACAGCGCTATACTCAATAGCCGCAAGCGAGCCAAATTTGATTGTCTTGTGATTTATGCCAGGAGGCAAATGTGACGACAGAAGACACGATGATGAACCCAGCAATCGAGTCGCTGATGGGTCAAACTGGGTCCAAATTCTCACTTGTGACGCTCTCGGCACGCAGGGCGCGTGAAATAAACGCGTATTTCAACCAACTGGGCGACGGTCTCGGCAACATGGTGCCACCGCAAGTCAGTTCTACGGCGCGTAAGCCACTTTCGATTAGTTTTGAGGAAATCGCAAGTGGAAAGATTCAACTTGTCGCCAAAACAATCGAAGAAGTGCTTGCCGAGAATGAGGCTGCAGTCGCGGCCGAGAAACAAGCAGAGCTCGACGCAATGCAAGATTCGGCTACTGAGCAACCTGCCGAGTAAGTAGTCTCGGTCAATGAAAAAATATTCGTTCACCTCTGAAAGCGTGACCGAGGGTCACCCCGACAAGATGGCCGATCAGATATCTGATGCGGTGCTTGATGCAATTTTGGCAGAAGACGCGGGCGGCCGAGTCGCCTGCGAAACTTTGTTGACGACGGGTCTATGCGTGGTTGCCGGAGAGATTACAACAAGTGCCTACGTTGATATTCCAAAAATCGCCCGCGAAGTAATCAAGGGTATCGGTTACGACAACGCGCTTTATGGTTTTGACGGCAACACCTGCGGAGTAATCGTCAGTATCGACGAGCAGAGTCCGAATATCGCCCAAGGTGTCGACGTCAGCGAAGAGATTCGTGCAGGCAAAAGCGGTGAAGACAAATTGAACAGCCAGGGTGCCGGCGACCAAGGAATGATGTTCGGTTATGCCTGCACAGAGACTGTCGATCTAATGCCGCTACCGATTTGGTTGGCGCACCGCATGGCAGAAAAACTCGCAGAGGTTCGCAAGTCTGGTGCAATTCCGTATTTGCGACCAGACGGCAAAACTCAAGTGACATTTGATTACGAAAATGGTGTGCCCGTGCGATTGCGCACGGTTCTGATTTCGACCCAACATGCTGACGGCATAAATCGTGACACCGTCATTCGCCCTGATCTAATTGAGCAGGTGATTCTTCCGGTGATTCCGGCACAGTTCGCAAAAGACGACTACGCCGTTTATGTCAACCCAACCGGAGAGTTCGTAAAAGGTGGACCACACGCCGACACAGGTCTGACCGGGCGCAAAATTATCGTCGACACATATGGCGGCATGGGCCGACATGGTGGTGGCGCATTCAGCGGCAAAGACCCATCAAAAGTAGATCGCTCGGCTGCTTATGCTGCGCGATGGGTCGCCAAGCATGTTGTGGCATCGGGTGCCGCCAAGCGATGCGAGTTGCAAGTGGCCTACGCCATCGGCATGGCTCATCCAGTGAGTATTTTCGTTGAAACATTCGGAACCAACGCGGTTGATGAAGCATTGATCGAGACGGCAGTTCGAGAAATTTTCGACCTTCGCCCAGCGGCAATTTTGCGCGACCTCGAACTCAAGCGACCGATCTATCAAAAGACCGCCGCCTATGGTCACTTTGGTCGCAATGAACCCAACTTCACCTGGGAGAAACTGTCTCGGCTAAAAGAGTTCAAGGCAGCAGTCAAACTCTGATTCAAACCGCGGTGCCCTTTGTTCGGGTAGCGCGAGTCGTGCCCGACGTAACCGGGGTTGACAAGATTTTTGATTATTTGGTGCCCGAGGCTCTCAAAGATCAGGTCAAAGTTGGTGTGCGCGTGCGCGTGCCGCTGCATGGACGAAATGTCGCGGGGTGGGTAGTTGAAATAGGCGAGCCAAGCGTTGGCTTGGCGGTCAACAAGATTCGCAGCGTGATCAAAGTTCTTGGTTTGGGTGCCACTCAAGAAATAGTTGATCTTGCGAATTGGGCAAACAAGCGCTGGGTGGGTCGTCTTCGATCGTTTATTTCGACGGCTGCGCCCGACACGCTGATCTCAAAAGTTCCATCTGCGTTGTATATGCCGCGGGCCGTGCAGTTTGCCTCGGGGGCAGTCGAGTCTTTGAAAAAATTCGGCAGCGGATTGATCACGGTTGCACCGTTGACCAATTTGGCGACCATAGTCAGTGCAATTGCCTGCGACGGACCGACAATCGTCATCTTGCCATCGCAAAATCGTGTCAAACTTTTGGCTGCGACACTGAAAGCGAACGACTTCTCGGTTGCACAATGGCCCCAAGATTGGGCATTGGCACGGGGCGGGGTGGATATTGTGGTCGGAACTCGAAGCGCCGTGTGGGCCCCAGTCGAAAAGTTCTCGAGCATCATCGTCGTGGATGAACACGATGACACGTTGCAAGAAGAACGCAGTCCGAGTTGGCATGCGCGCGACGTGGCAATTGAGCGGGCCAAGAGAAATGACGCTCGATGTGTCTTACTTTCACCAATACCGTCACTTGTGGCCCGTGACTGGGCGGGTGAACGGGTGGTGTTCGACGCGCAAAAGCCGTGGCCGAAAATAGTGCTGATCGATCGCAACAAGGACGAGCAATGGAGTCGCTCACTGATTTCTACCGAGTTGATCGCAGAGTTGCGTGACAAATCTCGCAGAGTTGTTTGTGTCTGTAACACGAAGGGGCGAGCACGGTTGATCGCTTGCGGGTCATGTCGCAACATATTGCGCTGCGAAAAATGTGACGCGGCACTCGTACAACGCGACCAGACAAATCTTGACTGTCCGCGGTGTGGCGAATCTCGGCCAGTTATCTGTCAATCCTGTGGTTCTAGTAGTTGTGCAGTGGTCAAACCAGGTGTGAGTCGGTTGCGTGAAGAACTTGAAGCGGCAGCAAATCGATCAGTCGTCGAGGTGACTTCAACCTCAGAAAATGTCAACCAAAGAAGCGGCGTCTTTGTCGGCACCGAGGCGGTGCTGCATCGCGTGCAATCTGCGGACACGGTCGTTTTTTTGGACATTGATTCTGAGTTGCTCGCACCAAGATATCGGGCCAGTGAAATCGTCACGACATTGATCGTGCATGCGGCACGACTCGTGGGCAGATCAGAAAATGAGCCACGACTTCTTTTTCAAACCCACACGCCAGAGAATCAACTTCTGCAGGGTTTGCTCAACAGAGATCTGAAAGCATATTTTGAAACTGATTCGACTCGACGCCAGATGCTCAAGTTTCCTCCGTTTGGTTCGATCGCAGAAGTTTCAGGCAAGGGAACAAGGGCATTTCTAGAATCGCTGGGTGAGACGCTCGAATATTCGTCGGTCGTACAAACGGTGATAAAAGACACAGAGTCAGGATTGGTTCGTGCGCGAAGTTGGCAAGAGTTAACCGATGTTCTGACGACAGCAAAAAGACCTACGAAATCGCGAATAGTGATTCATGTAGATCCACCACGTGTGTAGGGGCGAATAGAACTTTTGTATTCGTGTTTTCGGTAGTCTTATAAACGTGAGTTACGACATTCGAACCTTCGGTGACCCGGTGTTGAAGACGTGTGCCGCCGAAATCACGAACATCGATGCCAAACTCGTCAAACTCACCGACGAGATGTTCGATGTGATGTATCAGGCACCAGGTCTGGGTCTGGCCGCGCCTCAAATCGGTGTACAAAAACAATTGTTCGTCTATGACGTCGAAGGCTCGCGACAGGTTTTGATCAATCCAAAAATCGTCGAATCGAGCGGCGAGTGGGTTTACGACGAAGGTTGTCTGTCGATTCCGGGTCTGTACGTCGAGATGTTGCGCCCGAAATTGGTGCTGGTCGAAGCCACGAACCTAGACGGCAATACGATTCAAATCGAAGCTGACGAACTGTTGGCAAGACTTTTTCAACATGAGATTGATCATTTGCAAGGGGTGCTGATGTTCGAACGTATGACACCCGACCAAAGAAAGCTAGCGCTCGCCGAATATCGACGACGCGAAGAAAACAAGATCGAAAGCGAAGCGACGCACTTAAAACTGTCGTGACCGAACTTGCCCTGCTGCCGTTGGCTGGCGCATCGCGCATCGTCTACTTCGGCACACCTGAGATCGCGGTGGCACCACTCGAAGCTTTGGTCGCAAGTGGTTGCGACGTTCGATTAGTCGTCACCCGACCTGATGTTCGTCGCGGTCGAGGAACCAAAACCACCGCCAGCCCCGTAAAAATTGCCGCACAAAGATTGGGTATCGCCGTTTCACATTCGCCAAATGATGCGATCCCCTTGGCGCAACAAGATCAGAACCTTCTCGGTGTAGTTGTGGCTTACGGAGAACTGTTCAAGTCGGACCTATTGAGTGCCGTGCCAATGGTCAACGTGCATTTTTCTTTGTTGCCACGCTGGCGCGGAGCCGCACCAGTTGAGCGGGCGATATTGGCGGGGGATACGAAAACCGGGGTGTGCATCATGCGAGTGGTTGAAAAACTTGATGAGGGTGAGGTCTTTGCGCGCGACGAAGTTCAGATCGACGAGATGGATGACGTAGATTCACTCAGGCAAAAACTAAACGCCGTGGCGATCAAACTGTTGTTGTTCACGGTAAAAAACGGTTGTCGAGACGGAGTTGAGCAAAGCGGCGAAGTTGCGTATGCAAAAAAAATCACGACAAACGACTTGCAAATAAATTGGCAGACACCGGCGATCCAAGTAGTTCGCCAAGTGCGAATTGGGGGTGCATTCTCGACGATTAATCGCAAGCGGTTGAAGATTGCGCGCGCCAAGGTGTCATCAATTCAGACACTGGGCAAACTGCCCGGACAAATTTGCGATTTGACGAACTTGAGTTGTGTCGTGGCAACCACAGATGGTGCGGTTTCGCTAATTGAAGTTCAACCTGAAGGCAAAGCAATCATGAAGGTCGAAGAGTGGATGAACGGTGCTCGGCTCAGCGAGCAATCAAGGTTTGAATAATATTTTGACTATTCAGATTGTTCTGGGTTGGTTAGTTTGACGTATACCAAGCGGATGTTGGCGAGGGCGTCTTTGAAAGTGGCGTGGTCGGCGCCGAGCCGACTGCCAAGATTGTCGACGATTGCAGCAAGTGCATCAATTGCTAGGCGAGCGTCATCAAATCTTGGTGGGTTCGCACCCAAATGGATCGCAGCCAATTCGTATAGACCGACGACATGATTAGCCACCACAACGCTGGCGGGTGTTTCGGCGAGACGGGCTCGCGCTTCGGTCATGGCTTTTTCTTGTTCGGGGGTGGGGTTGTCTGACATCTGCGCTACCATTATGCCTCGGTAATTGTTTAGGTTAAAATCTTTTCGGTTACTACAGCAAAAGTGGAAACTAGTTTCCCACCTTGCCACAAGTTTTACGAAGTTCGAAAGTTAGAACTGCGTTGCTTAGTGCGTCTCGGTCGACTGTTCGCAGTGGCGTTGCCACCGCTGGCCTCGACTCGCGCCTTGCAACAAAGCCAACTTTTGAGCCTCGAGTTTTATCCATTACATAAGAGGAGGCACAGCCGCTTGTCAAGCAGTGAACAGTCATAGCACCGCCAAATAATGAACCGCGCTACAACGAGAGAATTCGAGCCAAACAGGTTCGACTTGTTGACGCAGATGGATCACAAGTTGGAGTCGTCAGTATCGAAGATGCACTTGAGCGATCACGCAGGGTCGATTTAGACCTTGTTGAAGTTGCTCCGTTAGCAGAGCCACCCGTATGCCGGATTATGGACTACGGAAAGTTCCGCTACGAAGAGGCTCAGAGACTGAAGGAGTCCCGCAAAAAAACGGTGCAGATCACGATGAAGGAAGTCAAGTTCAAGCCGAAGATCGCCAAAGGCGACTTTGACACCAAGGTTCGTCACATGCTCGAGTTTCTCGAGGAGGGCCACAAGGTGAAAGTCACTTTGCAATTCAGAGGGCGAGAAATGGCCCACCCTGAGTTGGGATCGAAAATTTTGGACGCCGTGATCGAGCAACTCGGTCCGATCGCCAAAGTTGACACCCCCCATCGACTCGAAGGACGGAACATGTCGATGGTTCTTTCACCAGACAAAAAAGTAGCAAAGCGCCCAAATCCAAAACCAGCGGCAGCAAGACCCGCCGTCCAACCAATAAATATTTCGAATATCACAACCGAAACGGAGACACAAAATGCCAAAGATGAAAACATCCAAAACAGCCAAGAAGCGATTTAAGAAAACAGGCACGGGCAAACTTCGTCGTCAGCAGTCGATGCGTCAGCATTTGTTCGAGCACAAATCAAGCGAGCGTACGCGTCGTCTTGACGGCACGGTGGATGTGCATACCGGAGATGTGAAGCGGATCAAGCGTCTGCTTGCCGAACGGTAAGCCGAACAAAAAAGTTTTTACCCAAACCTAAATGAAAGGAAACGAAGATGGCCAGAGTTAAACGTGCTGTTCATGCCCGCAAAAAGCACAGGGCAATTCTTGAAAAAGCAAAGGGTTACTACGGCGACCGCAGTCGTACATTTCGATCGGCTAACGAGCAGGTATTGCACTCGGGGCAATATGCGTTTCGTGACCGTCGTGCAAAGAAGGGCGAGTTTCGCAGTTTGTGGATTCAACGGATCAACGCTGGTTGCCGGATTCACGACATGAGCTACAGCCGCTTCATCGCAGGTTTATCCGCAGCCGGCATCACCGTGGATCGAAAGATCTTGGCTGACCTTGCCGTGCACGACGAAAAGGCGTTCGCCAAATTAGTCGAAACCGCAAAGGGCGCGCTCGTCTGAGTCTTTTGCCACTCGCGTTCACGAGCAATCGGGTTCAGCGATTGCGCAGACTTGTAAGCGATAAATCAGAGCGAGCGCAAGAAAAGGCGTTCGTCGTCGAGGGTGCCACGCTGATTGACGAAGCAATTCGTGCAGGATGGCGGATCGAGTCACAGTTTGTTGCGCCGGGTGCCGTTGCGTGTTCGGGTGCGGGTAGTGCGGTCAATGATTTGGCAGCAGGTGTAATGGAGCGAGTCGCATCGACGGCGACACCTCAACCGGTGATTGCGATCGCGCTGAAGCAAGATCGCGACCTCAACGAATTGAAAACAAATGAAAATGCTTGGGTCGTAGTGGCCGACAAGATTTCTGACCCAGGAAATTTGGGCACGATATTGCGCTCTGCTGAAGCGGCAGGTGCGAGTGGGGTGTTGCTAACAACTGGCACCGTGGACGCATTTAGTCCGAAGGTCGTGCGGGCTTCAGCGGGCGCGATCTTCAATATTCCCGTATATGAATCGGTGAATCTTGATCAAATCGGTGAACTTGGGTTCAAACTCTGGGGTTCTTCGAGCCATCAGCTTGAAAAGTCGATTGATTTTGCGCAAGCCGATCTTTCGGGGCGAGTGGCAATCGTTTTGGGCAACGAGTCACACGGACTTTCGCTCAACACCAATCTGGACGGATGGCTGACGATTGCGCATGCCGGACGCAGTGAAAGCCTCAACGTAGCGATGGCCGCGACGTTGTTGTGTTTTGAAGCGAAGCGTCAACACGATAAGTAGCCCCAGCCAGAACTGGCGGACGACTAAAGTTAGATAACGATGTCTGAGCAAAATACGGTCGGTGCAATCAGCCAGGCAATCGAGACGGCCCGTGACTCAGCGTTGCAAGCCATCAAAAGTGCCTCAGACTTGGATGCTTTGCGGGCTCTGGGGGTCGAACTAAACAAAAAAGAAAGCCTGCTCAACAGTTTTAAAAGCGACATGGGCAAACTCTCGTCGGTCGAAGATAAGCGCACAATCGGTCAGCTTTTGAACGCCGCCGCGACACTGATTTCGACGGCGATTGAGACGCGCACTGGCGAATTTACCGAACTTGAAATTTCTAATCGCATCGCTCGTGAATCTCTTGACCTGACCGAGTTACTTACTCAACGTCGGCGTGGACACAGCCACATCGTGACCCAGGCAACGCAAAGACTCGAGGATGTATTCGTCGGTCTCGGTTTTCAGATCGCCGAAGGTCCTGAGGTCGAAACCGATTTCAACAATTTTGAGGCGTTGAACATGCCCAAATCGCACCCCGCGCGTTCTGAATTTGACACTATGTTCCTTGAATACGGCGAGCCAGGTTCAGTTCTGTTGCGTACCCATACGTCGCCCGTACAAATTCGCGTGATGAAATCTTGGAAGCCACCGATTTTTGCGATCATGCCGGGTCGTGTTTTTCGCCGTGACACGCCAGATGCCACGCACATGCCTGTGTTTCATCAAATTGAAGGTTTGGTCGTCGATCGTGGCATAACTTTCGCCCATCTGGCCGGAACAATCGAAGCGTTCACGAAAGCATTCTTTGGCGAAGACTTTTCTAGTCGCCTGCGCCCGTCGTTTTTTCCATTCACCGAGCCGAGTGCCGAGTTTGATATTCGTCGTGCCGACGGTGAGTGGATAGAACTAGGCGGCTGCGGCATGGTGCACCCGAATGTTTTGCGCAGCGGGGGAATCGACCCTGAAGAATTCACCGGTTTTGCATTCGGATTCGGCATCGATCGGATGGCCAAAGAGCGTCACAAGGTCGGGGACATACGTGAGATGTATACGAACGACCTGCGATTCTTGAGGCAGTTCTAGTGAAGATTCTCAACTCGTGGTTGAACGATTTCGGTGTGTTCGGCACGAATGTCGAGAAACTTTCGACAGCGATGACAAGCCTGGGCTTGGCTGTCGAGTCGGTGACTCAAGTTGACACGCCGATCAAGGGCGTGGTTGTTGCGAAAGTTTTACGAACCGAGCGTCACCCCGATGCGGCGAAAGTACATCGTGTCTATGTCGATGCAGGCGATGGCAAAGAGTTGCATGTGTGGTGTGGGGCGTTCAACATGAAACTCGGCGACCTGATTCCGTTGGCGACCCTGGGTACGACCATGCCGGACGGACGACTAATCACCCCGCGCGGGATACTCGGTATCGAAAGTCATGGAATGCTTTGTTCTGGAATCGAGTTGGGCTTGACGACTAATGCTGACGGCATTTTGATTTTGCCAAAAGATTTAAAACTCGGCAAAGATGTTTTTTCTGCCCTCGATATCAAGAGCGACTGTGTTTTTGACCTGGATGTGACGCGCAATCGACCTGACTGCAATGGTTACCTTGGTGTTGCTCGCGATCTTGGTGCCAACTTGCGGATCAAAATCGCTGCGCCGATGGGTGACAAAGTCAAAAAAGGTGCGGCCCGCACAATCAAGGTGACAATCGCCGACAAAAAGCGTTGCGCCCGATACAACATGACAGTTATGTCTGGCGTCGTCGTCGGTGATTCACCGAATTGGATTGCCAGACGTCTGACAAATTGTGGCATGCGCCCGATCAACAATGTCGTCGATGCGTCGAATATGGTGATGCTCGAATTGAATCAACCGACCCACGCCTTCGATGCCGAAAAAATAAACAATGGTTTCAAGATTCGTTGTGCTCGCTCTGGTGAAACACTGGTGACGCTCGACGGTCAGACTCGAGCACTTGAAACAACCGATCTTTTGATCTGCGACGGTAAAGACAACCCGATTGGGTTGGCCGGCGTGATGGGTGGCGCCGCAACTGAAATCAGCGGTCAAACACAAACCGTGGCACTCGAAACCGCGTGGTTTGAGGGCTCGGGTATCGCTCGAACCGCAACACGGCTCGGTTTGCGATCCGAAGCGTCGATGCGTTTTGAGCGCGGAGTCGACCCGCATGGCATCGATCACGCGGTGAGCCGCTTCGCCTTTTTGTTGCGAGAGTCTTGCCCGAATTTGGTCGTGCATAGCGGTGCAAGCGATGTAAAAGAAAAAACGCTGCCTGCAAAACAAAGAGTTGTGGCGCTACGAGTTGCTCAAGTGAATCGCGTCTTGGGCACGAAACTCACGACAAAAGACATATCCGTGATCTTGACCCGAATCGGCTTTGCAACCAAGTCGGTTTCAGGTGCGAAAACACCAAGTTTGAAGATTGGGGTTCCTTCGTGGCGGCCCGATTGCGAATCAGAGATCGATCTTGTCGAAGAAGTTGCCCGACACTACGGATACGACCAACTTGGCAAAGTCGTGCCACAGTCCACGATGCACGGTCGACTGTCGCCGCTGCAGCAACGGCGCCGAGATCTTCGGGGCGTGGTGCTGAGCATGGGTCTGAGCGAGGCGATGCCGAACCCATTTTTGGCCCCGGGCGATTTGACAAAGACTGGGTTGACCGAGAACAACGCGATTCTGTTGGCGAACCCCTTGGTGTTCGAAGAAAGCATTTTGCGCACTTCGTTACGACCCGGCTTGCTGAAGGCAATCGGCTACAACATTTCACATCGAACAGCCAACATTCTGCTGTTCGAATTGGGTCATGTCTACCCATCGGGCACTGCTGACTCTGTTGATGGTTTGCCGGATGAGTATGAATCGTTGTGTCTCGTCGCCGTCGGCGAGACGAGCGCGCTCGCACTTGATTGGTGGAGTCAGTTGTCGAGCGTCATGAATTTCGGTGCGCAACTAGATCAGGGCAGCGTCGAGCCTGGTTTCCACCCGAAGCGCAGCGCCACTTTGCGTCGGGGCAAACAAATTTTGGGTTGTGTCGGCGAAATTGATCCCCGAGTATTGGCAAAAAATCAAATCAATGCGACCGTTGCTTGTTTGGAACTAAACCTCTCGGTGTTATTGTCTGAAACACCTCGAGTGGCCAACGCCAAGCCAGTGAGTCGCTTTCCAAGAAGCGATTTCGACCTGGCATTCGCGGTGCCGAACAGTCAAACTGCCGGGGCAGTGATGAAGGCGTTGCGTCAAGCGGGTGGCGTTGAACTAGTCGTTCTAGAACTATTTGACGTTTATCGTGGTGCGGGTCTTGCTGATGATTCGCGCGGTTTGACTTTCAGATTGTGTTTGCAGGCCAGCGACCGCACTTTGACCGACGCCGAAGTGACCACAATTCGCCAACGGTGTTTAGACGCAGCAGCAAAACTTGACGCGCGACTGCGCGACTGATTCAACTCTTTTGGTGGGCAAGCCAGTACTCGTTGGGGTCGGCAAACACGAGCGGTGTAGCTGGTGCACGGGTGATAGCGAGTATTTGCGCTATCACGACCAAGAGTGGGGGAAGCCAGTAGTCGACGACAGACTGATCTACGAAAAGATCTGCCTGGAGGGTTTTCAATCAGGTTTGAGTTGGCTGACGATATTGCGCAAACGTCCCGCCTTCAGAGTCGCGTTCAAAAACTTTGAGCCAAAAATTGTCGCAAAGTTCAACAGCAGAGATGTCAAGCGCTTGATGTCGAATGCCGCCATCGTCAGGCACAGGGGCAAGATCGAAGCGACGATTCAAAATGCAAAATCGACTTTGCATTTGCAGTATGAGTTCGGCTCGCTGGCAAAGTTCATGTGGAGTTTTTGCCCGGAGAATCACTCGGGGAAATCGCTGAAAGCCCCAATAGGGCCAAGGGACATTCGTAGCCAGACGCCCGAGTCTGAGGCGCTGTCCAAGGCTCTGCGCAAGATGGGTTTCAAGTTTGTCGGGCCGACAACGATGTATGCCGCAATGCAATCGCTTGGGGTTGTAAATGACCATTATTTAGGTTGTGCTTCCCGCGAGAAGTGCGAGCGAGCCAGGGCAAAAACCCTAAAAATAATGCTTGCATAAGTATGCATCAAGCCGTATAATAATACATCTATGATTTCTGTAGGCATTTTGGGTGCGTCCGGCTTTGTCGGTGTAGAACTGCTCAGGCTTTGTGCCGTGCACCCCGAGTTCGAAGTCGTTTATGCCACTGGTGAGACGCAGGCAGGTGCGTTGGCGTCGACTTTGAATCCGAGTTTGACCACGGCCTATCCAAATTTGGTGTTTGACGAGTATTCGTTGGATAAGGCCCTGAAATGCGACGTTGTCTTTTTGGCTTTGCCACACGAGGTCAGCCTGCAGATCGTGCCGCAACTAATCCACAAAATTCGATTGGTAGTCGACTGCAGTGCGGCTTTCAGGTTGAAGGATTCCACGCTTTATCCGACTTGGTATGGATTCGATCACGATCAGCCCGCCGAGTTGGCAGCCGCCGTCTACGGTTTACCCGAGTTGTATCGCCAAGAGTTGAAGACGGCAAAGTTGATCGCCACGCCAGGTTGCTATGTGACAGCGGCAAGTTTGGCTCTCGCGCCGTTGGTCAAGGCGAAAGTGATCGACACCACTGGTGTAATAGTTGACGCGGCCTCGGGTGTGTCGGGTGCGGGTCGAGCACTTAAAAATAGCAATTCGTTTTGTGTCGTAGACGAAGACTTCACCGCATATGGACTGCTTGATCATCGCCACACACCAGAAATTGAACAAGTTACAGGGGCTCAAATTTTGTTCACCCCGCATCTTGCGCCGATGAATCGCGGCATTCTTGCGACTTGTTATGCCAGACCTATTGATGCTTCGAAAACAAGCACGGCTTCATTGCTCGCAGTTTTAAGTCGGGCATATGCTCGCGAACCGTTTGTAGCGGTGCGACCAGCATCACCGTCAACAAAAGCGACGCTGGGCTCGAATTCGGTGCATATTTCCGCGAGGTTCGATGAGCGAACCGGCTATGTCGTCGTGTTGTCGGCAATTGACAACCTGACCAAGGGTGCGGCGGGTGGCGCTGTGCAAGCGGCCAATGTCGCGCTTGGCCTTGATGAAACTTTTGGTTTGAGCAAGGTGGGTGTGTACCCGTGACGACAAATGGACGCACGGCAATCGATCAGTCGGTCGTCGACTCTGCCCAAATAGCAAACTTGTTGATTGAAGCGTTGCCGTACATTCAAAAATTTGCCGGCAAAACGGTGGTTGTCAAATACGGCGGCAACGCCATCGCGGGTGCGAATAGTGACGACGCGCTGGCTGCGTTTGCCCAGGACATTGCGTTGCTTCACGCTGTTGGATTCAAGCCAGTCGTCGTGCACGGCGGTGGGCCACAGATTTCGGCGATGATGGAGCGACTTGGCAAGAAGCCAACTTTTCATGATGGTCTGCGAGTTACAGACGCCGAGACTATGGAAATTGTCAGCATGGTGCTTCTGGGCACGGTGAACCCACAGTTGGTGTCGGCGATCAACCAACACGGTGCACCAGCGGTTGGGGTGTCTGGTCAGGATGCGAATATGTTTATTGCCGCACCCCATGATGCAGCATTGGGTTTTGTCGGAGAGATAACAAAAGTTGATGCAACGATAGTCAAAAAAATGCTCGCCGAGTCGCAAGTGCCCGTCGTGGCGACGCTGGGTACAGACAGCACCGGTCAGGCTTACAACATCAACGCCGACGCGGCGGCGGGTGCGCTGGCCGAGGCGCTCGGTGCACAGAAGTTGATTTACATGACAGATATTGCGGGCGTGCGTAGCAACAAAGATGATGCGAATTCACTGTTGCGTCAAGCCACGACATTGCAACTGCGTGCATTACTCGGGTCTGGGGCAGTCGACGGGGGAATGATCCCGAAAATTGAGAGTTGCGTGGCGGCAATTGAGCGCGGCGTTTATCAAGCACACATTTTGGACGGAAGAATCGCCCACGTGTTGTTGCTCGAACTGTTTACAGACGCCGGAGTCGGCACGATGGTTTCGAGGGGCTAACGATCATTATGACGACAACACCAACCCATGCTTTTGCTAACAGCAAAACTGCGACTGCACTGCTGAATGCCCGACCATCTTGTCCGTTCATGCCCGTATTTGGCGCACCGCAAGTGATGTTTGAGCGTGGTCAAGGCACGCAGTTGTGGGACGTGAACGGCAAGCGATATTTAGATTTCTTATGCGGAATCGCCGTGACGTCGCTTGGACACAGCCACCCAGTTGTCGCTGCGGCGATTGCGCACCAGGCGAACACGCTGTTGCATGTCAGCAATTTTTTTGCGAACCCGGTCGCGACCCAAGCCGCGTTGATGGTCGACAAGTTGCTCAGCGAAGCCTGTGGCGAAAATGCCGGTTACGGTCAAGTTTTCTTCTGCAATTCTGGTGCTGAGGCCAACGAGGCCGGCATTAAATTGGCCCGAAAATTTGGTGGTCGTGGCAAACATGTCGTGGTCAGTGCCCTGGGTAGTTTTCACGGGCGAACTCTCGCGGCGTTGGCAGCCACCGGCCAACCTGAAAAGCACGAACCGTTCGCGCCGATGCCCGAAGGGTTTCGACATGTCGTATTCAATGACATCTCGTCACTCGAGGCGGCGGTTGATAGTTCGGTGGCCGCAGTGTTGCTCGAAACAGTGCAAGGCGAGGGTGGAGTTGTGCCGGCATCCGTCGAATATTTGCAAGCCGTGCGAAAAATGTGCACCGAGCGAGGCGTCTTGCTGATGATCGATGAAGTGCAAACGGGTTTCGCGCGAACAGGCAAGTGGTTCGGCTTCGAACACGCCAAGATCAAACCCGATGTGGTGATGTTGGCCAAGGCGATGGGCAACGGCATGCCGATTGGCGCGCTGTGGGCGAGTCAAAAAGTCGCCAGTGTGTTCAAGCCAGGTGACCACGGCAGCACTTACAGCGGCACCGCGTTGGCGACTGCAGCGGTTCGGGCGACTATGCAGTTGATGATTGACATGAACGCACCTGAAGTTGTGCAGCAAAAAGGTGCAGAGTTGACGACCAAACTTCGCACCATAAATAGTGTCGTAGATGTTCGTGGGCGAGGACTGCTGTTGGCTGCCGAGTTGAAGCCCGAACTTGACGCCAAGAAAGTTGCATCGCAGTTGCTTGAACTGGGATTGGTCGTCAACGGCGTCACGAGCCACGCGCTGCGACTCGCGCCGCCGTTCACGGTGAGTTCGCAAGAGATAGACGAAGCAGTTTCGATCATGAAAAAAGTGTTATGAGCGTGCGACATTTTTTGGATGTAACCGATCTTTCGGCGCGGGATTTGAACACGGTTTTGACGCTTGCCCAGGCCGATATTTCAAAACTTGGTCGACCGCTTGCAGACAAGGGTGTGGCGCTGATATTTGAAAAGCCTTCAAACCGAACTCGACACAGCATGGAGATGGCTGTTGTACAGCTTGGTGGTCATCCGATTTTTACGCGTGGTGAAGAAGTTGGTTTCGACGACCGCGAAACCGTCGAAGATGTAACGCGAATAATGGCGGGCTACCACCAGGTGATTGCAGCCCGTGTGTTCGCACATTCGGTGTTGCAACGAATGGCAAAAGTCTCGAGTGTGCCGATCATCAATATGTTGAGCGAGCAATCTCATCCGTTGCAGGCAATCGCCGATGTGCTGACAATGCGTCAAGAACTCGGCAACCTGAACAAGAAAACCGTGGCGTGGGTTGGCGACTACAACAATGTGGCGCGATCACTTGTCGAGGCTTGTGCGCTCGAGGGCATGCACATTCGTTTGGGTTGCCCGAAGGGTTATGGCGCACGTGACGCCGAATTAAATCACATTTCTAAATTGGGTGCGGCGTCGGTCGAACAACATTCGTCGGCCCAGATTGCCGCCGTAGGAGCGCACGCGGTGCACACCGATGTGTTCGTATCTATGGGTCAAGAAGCAGAAACCGCCAAGCGGATGATCGACTTTGCAAATTTCAGGGTTGACGCCAGCGTGATGGCTGTTGCTGATCGCACGGCAATTTTTATGCATTGTCTGCCTGCGCATCGTGAAGTTGAAGTGACCGCCGAAGTTATTGACGGGGCCCAAAGTCGAGTTGTTTTACAAGCACATAACAGAATGCATGCCGCCAGAGGCGTGCTCGCATATCTAATGGGGGTCACAATATGAGTACAAAAGTTCAACGTCAACAATTGATTGCCAAAATAGTGAGTTCGCAAACCGTGACAAGTCAACCAATGTTGCGTGAGTTGCTGAGAAAAAAAGGCATCAAGGCGACGCAGGCAACCGTTTCGCGCGATCTTGAAGATCTTGGCGCGGTAAAAGTGCGCACAACCAAAGGCGAGACGACCTATGCGATACCAGAGTTTGAGCCGGATCGACTGTCTCCACCAGATCAACTGAAACGTGTCTTGGCCGAGTGGGTCGCCGATGTGCAGTTCAATGAACCAATCGTCATCGTGCGCACACCGCCAGGTTGTGCCCATGTTGTTGCCTCTGCATTAGATAGATCCAGACTGCAGGGTTTGCTCGGCACGGTCGCCGGCGACGACACAATGATGTGCGTGGCCAATTCAAAATACACGGCCAAGCGACTTGCCAAAGATATTAAACAGTTAGCGGGGCTCGCCGATGACTGACCAACCACTGTGGCATGGACGCTTTGAGTCGAGTCCGGCCGAGGCGCTCTTGAAATTCACCGAGAGTTTGTCGTTTGACAAGCAGTTGTGGCGCGACGACATAGTCGGATCGATAGCCCATGTGCGTGGTTTGGTGCAGGCAAAGATTGTTTCAATAGCCGAAGGTGAAAAGATCATTTCGGCGCTAAATGTCGTGGCGACAGAAATGTCGAATGGCAAATTTGAATTTGTTGCCAGCGACGAAGACATTCATACGGCGATTGAACGCCGAGTTACACAAATTGCGGGTGACACCGGTGCAAAACTACACACGGGTCGCAGCCGTAACGATCAGGTGGCAACGGCGCTGAGACTGTGGTGCAAACGTGAACTCGCCCAAGTTGCAAAACTGACCCTTGATTTGTGCGATGTGTTGGCAACGCGCGCCAACGAAGCAGGCTGGGGCAGCGGTGCGGTCTATTTGCCGGGCTACACACATCTGCAACGAGCCCAGCCAGTGTTGCTCGCGCATCATTTTGCGGCGCACGCATGGGCGATGCTGCGTGATGCCGATCGTTTGACCCAAACGATCGAACGACTTGATGTTTCACCGCTGGGTGCTGGTGCGCTGGCAGGTTCATCCTTGCCGCTTGATGCCGACTTTGTCGCTAACGAACTTGGTTTCGCGCGACGATTCAACAATTCACTTGACGCAGTTTCTGATCGTGACTTCGTCGCCGAAGCATTATTCGACATCGCGTTGATCGGTGTGCATCTATCGCGCCTCGGCGAAGAATGGGTTGTGTGGACGACCCAAGAGTTTGGATTCGCAGTCTTGGACGACTCATATTCGACGGGATCGTCGATGTTGCCTCAGAAAAAAAATGCCGACATCGCCGAACTTGCCCGTGGCAAATCTGGTCGATTGATCGGCAACTTGACCGGGCTGTTGGCGACGCTCAAGGCGTTGCCTCTTGCATACAATCGCGATTTGCAAGAAGATAAAGAACCACTGTTTGATTCGGTCAATCAGGTTTCCCTCGCTCTGCAGGCACTCGCGGGCATGATCAAAACTGCGAAATTAAATTCAGACGCGATGAAGTCGGGTGCTGATGCACAATCGCTCGGTGCCACAGACCTCGCCGAGTGGCTCGTAGCTCAGGGAATGCCATTCAGGCAGGCCCACGCGCATGTAGGCGCACTTGTCAGCAAATCAATTCGCGAATCGGTGAGCCTCGCGCAATTGGTCGAAGCAGATGGCAAACTCGGCAAGCAAGCCGCAGAACTTTTGCAACCAGGCGTCGGTGTTTCGCGACGCACGACCAAAGGCGGCAGTGGCCCTGTGCCTGGTCTCGTCCAAAGCGCAGAGCTTGGCGCCGCGCTCACAGTTATGCACACACGAATTGCGGCACTAAACAACGTGCGATAACGCCTATTATTGCCGTGTGGCAACGGCGCAAGATTTTGTCAAAGAGTTTGGCGCTCGCGGGTTGATCCACGACAGCACCGACCGAGCAGCAATCACGGCACGCGCGGCACAGTCTTCATTGGGTGTCTATGTCGGCTTTGACCCGACTTCTGACTCGCTGCATATCGGTCATTTGTTGGGACAAATTACCCTGCGGCGTTTGCAACTTCTCGGTCATCGCCCGTTCACACTCGCTGGTGGCGCAACCGGCATGGTCGGTGATCCATCGGGGCGTAGCGAAGAGCGCAACTTATTGGATGCCGAAACCTTGCATCACAATGTGCAGTGCATCAAGCGCCAACTCGAGCGCATTCTTGATTTTGAAAAAGGTCCGACACAGGCGACATTGGTCGACAATGCCGATTGGACGCGAAAAATCACGATGCTCGACTTTTTGCGTGATGTCGGCAAACACATCACGGTGAATCAGATGTTGGCAAAAGATTCGGTCAAGAGTCGGATCGCCGAGACGAATGGTTTGTCGTATACGGAGTTCAGTTACATGTTGTTGCAGGCCAACGACTTTCGTCATTTGGCAGAGCACCATGATTGTGAAATGCAGATGGGCGGCTCAGACCAGTGGGGCAACATCACTGCCGGCATCGACCTGATTCGCAAGAAACTAGGCCGCTCGGCGTATGGTTTGACCTGGCCGCTCGTGACTCGCGCCGACGGCACGAAATTCGGCAAAACGGCAGACGGCGCGATTTGGCTGGATGCTCGCCGCACTTCGCCCTACCAGTTTCGTCAATATTTCGTGCAGATTGCCGATGCCGATATCGAAAGAATGTTGCTGCAGTTCTCGCTGCATCCAATCGAAGTAGTCAAAGAAATTGTTGGCGAACAAAGTCGCAGTCCAGAATCGCGCATCGGTCAGAGATCGTTGGCGCGAGAACTTACCGCTCTGGTGCATGGCGAGCAAGCCGCCGAAGCCGCCGAGGAAGCAGCGGCCGTTCTGTTTGGGGCCAACCCGATGTCGGCGACCCCAGCAACTTTGCATTTGATCGCCAGCGAAGTTGCCGTCACCCAGATGGGCGCTGCCGCACTTGGAGACACGGTCGCTGTATTGGTCGAAACCAAACTTGCTTCGTCAAATAGCGAGGCCCGTCGACTCTTGACCCAGCGAAGTGTGCGCGCCAATGGTGAGCAAGTTGACGATCAGACGAATTTGTCAAAGATTCCGCTGTTGCACAATCGCTGGATGCTGTTGCGCAAGGGCAAGACGAGCTACCACCTCGTAGACATCGTGCGCTGAATTCGCTAACTGACGTTTAATTGAAATTTACTGACACCGCGAATCGTCAGACGATCACGCCATTCAGGTGCCTCGACAACTTCGATGTCGCTGAAAGTTTTGACGAGTGTGCTGACGGCAACCTCTGTCTCAAGTTTCGCCAGTGAAGCGCCCAGGCAATAGTGCACGCCTCCTGAAAAAGCCAGATGACGATTCGAATTGTGTCGCGAGAAGTCAAGAGCGTGCGGGTTTTCAAAAACACTTGGGTCGTGGTTGCCAGCGCCCAAACTTGCCAAGACGAGCGAACCTTTTTTGATCTCGATATCTTGTTTGCCGACTTGATATTCAACGTCGACTAAAGGTGTGCGAATCGTGTGTTGCACGGGACCATTGAATCGCAACAGTTCGTCGACCATGTTCGATGTGCAGCCTGTTTTACGCATCGTGGCCAATTGTTCGGGGTGGGTGAGCAACGCATGCACAGAGTTGCCGATCAGATTCACCGTGGTTTCGTGACCAGCGATATACAGCAAGATCACAAACGACATCAACTCGTCATTGTTGAGTTTTTCGCCTTGCTCTTCGACGCTAATTAGTGACGACAACATGTCGTCACCCATGTTCTTGCGTCGGTGGCTGATGATTTCGTTGAGATACGGACGCATCTTGCCGATCGCAATTTGTCCTTTTTCGAGATCATCGACACCGGTGGTTGGTTCTAGAGTCGCCGTGATTATCTGCGACCATTCGCGCAGTTCTTCGCCGCGGTCAGTGGGCATTGCCAGCAAATCTGAGATCACCTGAAAGGGCACGGGAAACGCCAATTCTTCGACGAGTTCGAGGCGACCGGTTTGTTTGGCGTTAGCCAGAGAGTCGTCGACGAGTTGTTGAATTCGTGGCCGAAGTTTTTCGATTGCACTCGGCGTGAACGACTTCGAAACTAATCGTCGCAGGCGAGTGTGATCTGGTGGGTCGAGATTAAGAATCGACTTGCTGCGCTCGTTTTCTTGTTTGAATTTTCGCGTCGGCGACTCGGGCAAATTGGCGTTGAGTTCGATATCGCGACTGAAATCGTTGTTGCGCAACGTGTTAACGACATCGTCGTAGCGAGTCAATACGACGAAACCAATTGGCGTGACATGAACCGGTTCGACTTCGCGCAACTTGTCGTAAAATGGATGAGGATTTTTGCGAAATTCGGGGTCGAACGGATTGAACGAAACTTGGTTCACGAAAATACCCTAGTTTTGAAGCAAACCCTTGCCAGCATTGAGAAATATGGCCTGGCAAAACTGCTCATAAAGGCGCCTTGAAAAGAGCCTTGAATTTAAGCCTTTTTCTTGGGTTTGTTTGGTTCAGAGGTTGATGAAATAAGGAATTGATGGCTAGTATTGCTCCCCGCACTCTAATCAGGGTGCGCCACCAATTCGCGGTGGGGCATGACTGACAAGTTCCGCTTGTCGAGTGCCCAAAGTGAATGCTCCTTGAAAACGGAAGAGAAGATTGAACGCCAGTGCGGTCAATAGAAAATCGGCCCGCCCTTAATTGGGTTGGGTCGCTATTTATTGTCCGTCAATTCCGATCGATTGTAAAGCGAGCTTGCTCGCCGAACGTTGATCAAATAATTATTAATACCGGCAATATTCGATTCGGTTCAAATATTGTCGGCAGGAAACGATGACTACAAAACAGATTAATTTCAATCTGGTCATCGTGGACTTTCCTAGATCTGCTCAAACTTCGGTTTGAGTATTTCTTGACGGAGAGTTTGATCCTGGCTCAGGACGAACGCTGGCGGCGTGCTTAACACATGCAAGTC
>JAQCDY010000012.1 GCA_027729785.1 Actinomycetota bacterium
AACAGAAGCGCACGAAGCACTTATCACGGCACAAATGCAACTTCATATTTCGGGGACAGCGCACGCCAAACGGCAAACTGTCGGCGCATATCTTTTGAATTGGTTTGACACTTATTCAAAAAGCGGGACTGCAAAGCCGTCTAGTTTGCGCTGCACAAAGTCGCATATAGAAAACTATTTGCTGCCGCGAATAGGTGGCGAAATGCTTGGCAAGATCACGCCCCAAAGAATTGCGGCGCTGTATGCCGACTTGTTAGCGGGCGGGCGTATTAACGCCACGCACAAAGGGCGCACGGCTGCACTATCGGCAAAGACTGTTCGAAATGTTGGCGGGACTTTGCACAAAGCATTTCAAGACGCTTACGAATGGGGACTACTTCCTAAGAACCCGTGCGAAAAAGTAAAACTGCCCAAATGGGACAGACCCGAATTAAAAACTTGGGACTATCAGCAAATAGCGCAATTCTTGACGCACGCCACAAACAGCAAAGACCCGTTTCTCGCTTATTGGCTTTTAATTTTGACTACCGGAATGCGGCGCGGCGAAGTGCTTGGTTTGCGTTGGTCAGATGTTCACTTGGCTGCAGGCTTGCTAACTATTCAGCAAAGCCGCGTTTCGGTCGGGTCTGAAATGATGATTACTACGCCAAAGACGGCTGCAGGCAGTCGCACAATTTCGATAGGGGCGAATGCGGTTGAAGCGTTGGCGCGATTACTTGACGCACAAGAAGCCGCAGCGAAACGCTTGGGCGGTTGGTATTCCGATTTAGTGGCTACCGATTTAGCGGGGCAGCCGATACACCCGAAAGCGCTTCTAAAGAAATTCAGGCAAGCCGCAGAAGCGGCACAAGTGCCACCTATGCATTTGCATTCGGGGCGGCATACTTCCGCAGCGTGGCAACTTGAACAGGGCATTTCGCCGCATATCGTTTCAGCGCGCTTAGGTCATTCAGACGCAGGCTTCACACTTAAGACCTACGCGAAGTCATTACCCGCAGCCGACAAACAAGCAACACAAATTTTGGAAGCCGCACTTGCTGACCTGATCAGGAATGAAAACGGGCGCATTCGGGGCGCACAAGACGCGCTAATGGCGCAAAACTTAAACACCTAGACGGACAGAACAGCGTTTTGCATAGACGAAACGCAATAAAGATAAGCAAACTAGAAAATTCGTTTTCAGGTAATTGTCGGGGAGGGGGGACTTGAACCCCCGGCCTCCTGGTCCCAAACCAGGCACGCTACCAACTGCGCCACTCCCCGGACTGAGTAATGCTACCGACTAACGAGCCCGCGAACAGCTGCAAGAAAATTATTTACATCGTCATTATCTACGTAGCGCACAATGCCTGCCCGCACGACACCGCCACTTTGCGTTAGTCCGAGTTGGGCGACAACCTCAACGGCATATGAATCGCCCGACCAGACTGCAATCTTTTTTGCGGCGAGTTCTTGTGCGACTCGGTCTGGCGTCATTGAGTCGATTGTGAACGACACAGTTGGCGCACGAGAAGCCAAATCTTTTGGTCCCCAAACATGCACGCCTCGAGTTTCAAGCAACCCTTCGAGTAGCGGTTTAAACACTTCGCCTTCGATCGCGTTGAGTTTTTGCATATCTTCTTCGATCAAAAAGCGAGCCGCAGCCTGTGTCGCGGCGATGGCTTCAAAATTCGGGGTTCCAGTTTCAAATCTTCGTGGGCCCGTATCGCTAGCGGGTCGCACCTTGGCGACAGGCAGCGAATCGAGAAGTGCAGGTTCGATATACATCACCCCAGCATGAGGCCCATACCATTTATATGGCGAAGTTGCCAGTGCATCGCAACCCAACTCACGAATGTTTATCTGCTTGTGTGGCGCCAAAGCTACGGCGTCAATAAAAACTCGTGCACCTTGTCTGTGGGCGATTTCGATTATTGATTTCAGGTTGGGCATCGTGCCGATCAAGTTCGACGCACCTGAGACGGCGACCCATTTGGTGCGATCGTTCACCAGTTGTTCGAAAGCGACCATGTCGAGTCGCCCAGTTTGTGGATCAAATGGCGTGAGCACATGTTCAGCCCCTGAAACTTCGCAAGCGATTCGCCATGGCGAAACATTGGCTTCATGATCTAACCGAGTGCCAACAATTCGATCACCAGGTTTGAGTGTTCGAGCTATCGCCCGAGTTAGCGACAGTGTCATCGTTGTCATGTTCGCGCCCAGACATATTCCGGTGGGATCGGCGCCAAGAAACTCGCCGAGAACACTCCGCGTCGAGTCAAGCAATGCGTCGCAAGCATCGGCGGCTGCAAAATATCCGCCAGTGTTGGCGTTCGAGCCAGTTGCAGCCCATTCAGTCATTGCATTGATCGCGACATCCACCATTTGTGTTCCGGCTGGCCCGTCAAATCGAGCCCACCCATCTCTCACTCCGGGGAAGTGATGACGCAGCGAATTATTTTGCGCGTTTGGCAATTTTCGCGAGTCGCTTAGCAGTCTTGCCGATTGGCTCGATGTTGCGCTGGTCAAGGTCGCCAACTTCGATTCCGTTAGAAAATCGCACACGGTATCTCAACCAGTTGAAACCGTTGGCCAGAATAACCTTGCCTTCACTGCCGACCGGAACCCCAGTCAGTTCAACTGTTGATCGCACGGTGTCACCCATGCTCAGGTCAATTTGATTGGCATGTGGATTCGCGAGGGCGTGAGGTTTCCAGCTTTGCGGGGCAGAAGAGGATTCATTTGCATTCGTAGTCATAGCCATAGTCGTAGTCATAGTTTGCCACAGATACACTGCTCGGCACTGTGAAAACGACACTCGAAGCCCTCGAAGGCAACAAAATCAAACTTTCTATTGAAGTTGAGGAGACCGAATTTGACCGTTATCTTGACGGCGCTTTCCGCAAGATCTCGACGCAGATCCGCATTCCCGGCTTTCGTCAAGGCAAGGCACCGCGCCAATTAATCGAGGCACAAATCGGCACGGAGGCGGCTCGCTCACAGGCCATCGAGGACGCAATTCCGGCGTCGTTGGCACTTGCGGTTCGTGAACACGACCTCGACATCATCGCCACCCCTGAAGTGAATCTCACAAGCGGACAAGAAAATGGCAATGTCGTGTTCGACGCAACGTGCGAAATTCGCCCTGTTGTAGAAATTTCCGGTTACAAGAAATTGAAAGTCGAGATGCCATCGCTCGTTGCTACCAACGACGACATTGAAGAAGTTGTGAAATATGAGCGCAAGCGCCATGCGACTCTTGCTGATGTTGACCGCGTAGCCCAAGTTGATGATCAGGTGACCCTCGACCTTGTCGGTTCGCGCAACGGTGAGCCACTGCCGGGTCTCAATGTCGACGACTGGCTTTACGAAGTTGGGCGCGGTTGGGTCGCCGAAGATTTTGACAAGCAAATCATTGGCGCCAAGACGGGTCAAAAACTTGAATTCTCGTCGATTCCTTCGGGCATGACAGATGTCGCCGACTTTGTCGTAACGATTAAAAAAATTCAAGAACAAGTTTTGCCAGAACTCACAGACGAGTGGGTAGCCGAACACCTTGCCGAACACGACACGATCGAAGCCTGGAAGTCCGCAGCGCGAACACGAATTGAAGATTCACGCCTGAATCAAGTTCGCAACACTGTGGTTGAGAAAACGACGGCGGCGCTTGCTGCTCTGTTGGAGATTGAAGCACCAGAGGCGATGGTCACCAGTGACTTGCGTGGTCGTGTGCAGAACACGCTCAAACAATTTGAGTCACAAGGAATTTCAATGGAGCAGTGGCTTTCTGTCACTCAGCAGACGGCCGAGCAATTCGTCGACGCACTCAAAGAGCAGTCTGTGCTGGCGACAAAAGTCGACATCGCGTTGCGCGCCGTTGCCGTCGCCGAAAGTCTTGAAGCCGGCGAAGAAGACCTCGAACGCCAGTTCGATCGCATCGCTACGCAACTCAAGAAGAAACCAGCGGCAATTCGCAAGGCATATGACAAAAATGACGCCATTGTCGATTTGAAAGCGCAGATCGCGAAGTCGAAGGCAATTGACTGGTTGTTGCACAATGCCAAATTCGTTGACGACAAAGGCAACTCAATTGACAACGAAACTATTTTGGGTGAACACAGTCACGATGACGTAGAGCATGCAGTTGTTGAAGAGGATCAAGAGCACAAGCAGTAAGACTTAGTAAATACGGCTTGTTATTGTCCGCAAAAACCCAAACTTACGAACTAGCGTTGTTAGTAATAAATAAAAGCATCAAAACCTGGTGCTTGAGTTTCATAGCTTGACAAGAGGTATTTTTCGTGGATTTTGTTCGCAATTATTATGTTCCCAACGTCACTGAGCAAACCAGCCGTGGCGAGCGTGTCTACGACCTTTACAGTCGCCTGCTCAAAGAGAACATCATCATTCTCGGCACACCGATCGACGACACGATCGCCAATCTTGTTTGCGCACAGTTGATTCACCTTGAAAGTGAAAATCCAGACAAAGACATCAATATCTATATCAACAGCCCTGGCGGCGACATCTCGGCGTTGTTTGCTATTTATGACACGATGCAATTCATCAAGAACGACATTGCGACCATTTGTTTAGGTCAAGCCGCATCGGCCGCCGCGGTGCTTCTTGCCGCCGGAACAAAAGGCAAGCGCTTGGCACTGCCGCACTCGAGAGTCTTGTTGCATCAGCCCTATGCGCAAGTGGGCTATTCACAAGTCACAGATCTTGAATTGGCCGCTCGAGAAATTTTGCGGATGCGGGACATTCTGGAAGAAATTCTCGCGAACCACACTGGGCAACCAATTGAACGAATTCATAAAGACACGGATCGTGATTTTGTGATGGAAGCGGCGGCAGCCAAAGAGTACGGCATTATTGATGAAGTTATTTCGACTCGGGCCTTTGCTGATCGTTCTGGACCTATTCGTTGAAAACTGAAACGAGGAGCTAATGGCCAAGTTCGGAGATTCGGTAGAACTCGTAAAGTGTTCGTTCTGCGGTAAATCGCAAAAGCAAGTCACGAAGTTGATCGCCGGCCCCGGTGTCTATGTATGCAACGAGTGCATTGACCTTTGCAACGTAATCATTGACGAAGAAAATTCCGAACAGATAGAAGCCAGTCTCGAGAAACTTCCGAATCCGCGTGAGATTCGCGCCTTCCTAGATGACTATGTGGTTGGGCAAGATGTCGCCAAAAAAGTTTTGGCGGTTGCGGTATTTAATCACTATCGCCGAATTCAGTACAAACAGAATTCATCAACTCGGCGCGACGACATCGAATTGTCGAAGAGCAATATCTTGCTGCTCGGACCAACTGGTTGTGGCAAAACCCATATGGCGCAAACTCTGGCGAAGATGCTCAATGTGCCGTTTGCTATTGCCGACGCCACAGCATTGACGGAGGCCGGGTATGTCGGCGAAGACGTCGAAAACATTTTGCTGAAATTGCTCCAGGCTGCTGATTTTGACGTCAAAAAAGCCGAGTCGGGCATCGTCTACATCGATGAAATCGACAAAGTCGCCCGCAAGAGCGAAAACCCGTCGATCACTCGCGATGTTTCGGGTGAAGGCGTGCAGCAGGCTTTGCTTAAAATTCTTGAAGGCACCGTTGCTTCGGTACCACCTCAGGGTGGGCGCAAACATCCCCATCAAGAATTCATTCAGATTGACACGACAAACGTTCTGTTCATTTGTGGCGGGGCATTCGCAGGTCTTGACCAGATCATCGCCTCACGAATAGGGCAAAAAGGCGTCGGATTTCATGCTCAAGTGAAGTCGAAAAAAGACAAAGACCCAGGCGAACTTTTCGCCAAAGTCTTGCCAGAAGACTTGCTGAAGTACGGCATGATCCCAGAGTTCGTCGGGCGACTACCAATGATTGGTGCGGTGCACAGTCTTGATCGACTGGCACTGATCAAGATTCTGACGGAGCCCAAAAATGCACTGCTCAAGCAGTATCAAAAGTTTTTTGAATTTGAAGACGTCGAACTCGAATTTTCTACCGAGGCACTTGAGGCAGTTGCCGATCAAGCCTTGACACGTGGCACGGGCGCACGAGGTCTGCGCGCGATTCTCGAAGAAGTCCTGCTCGAAATGATGTACGACCTGCCAGGGCGCACGGATGTAGCCAAAGTAGTGATTGATCTCAATGCGGTTAACAAAGTTTCGGCACCGACTTTGGTTAATCGAAGCACTCGCGTCACGCGTCAACGGCGCGCCGCCTCGTAAAAGATCAAGCTCGTCGTGCAATACGCCGATGCTCTGCGGTATCTCGACGAGCATTCAAATTATGAGCGCACAGGTCGAATCGACTCACCGTCCACGCAAAACATCGAGAAACTTCTTGATGCAATTGCCAACCCTCAAAATTCATACCGCAGCATTCACATCACGGGTACTAATGGCAAAGGTTCAACCGCTCAAATCATCACCAAGTTGCTGATTAGCCATGGGTTGCGGGTCGGCACCTATTCCAGTCCACATATAAATCGAATCAACGACCGGATCTGCATCAATGGCGAGCCAATAGACGATGAGGAATTTGGTCTGCAAATAGGCGCAATTTCTGATCTTGAAATAATTGCTGGCGTTCGACCAAGTTTTTTCGAAATAATGACAGCGGCGATGTTTCGCTGGTTCGCCGATCAGGCCGTAGATGTTGCCGTCATCGAAGTCGGCATGCTGGGGCGTTGGGATGCAACGAATGTCATCAATTCAGACGTAGCGGTAGTCACGAACATTGCACTCGACCACATGGAGTACGCGGGCCCGACAGTTAGTCATATTGCCAAAGAAAAAGCAGGAGTAATCAAGCCCTCGAGCGCTTTGATTCTCGGCGAGACCGACGAAGTTCTGCGCGAAATTTTCTTGGCAGAACCTGCCCGAGCCCGACTGATTCGCGACGAAGACTTTGCCTGTGAAGATAATTTCTTGGCAATTGGTGGGCGCATGATCACGGTGCGCACTCCTCGTGCCAAGTACGAAGATGTTTTAGTGCCACTGCATGGGCAGCATCAGGGAGATAACGCATCATTGGCAATCTGTGCGGTCGAGGCTTTCTTTGACGACGCAATTAATCGAGAAATTTTGGACCACGGGATGTCGATGGTTTCGATGCCGGGTCGGTTCGAGGTGATGGATTACCGCCCACTTGTAGTTATCGACGGCGCACACAATCCTGCTGGTGCCGAAGTTTGCTCAGAGGTTTTTTTTGCCGACTTCAGTACTCAAGGACGAAAAATTTTGGTTACAGGTGCGTTGGTCAGCCGTAATTCGGAAGATTTACTTTTGGCATTGCGTGCAATTGATTTTGATGTGGTCATAACTTGCATGCCACCAACTCCGAGAGGTCTCGCGGCCCAAGAAATGGCAACTGTTGCGCAAAATATTGGTTGCAACGACGTTCGCGTCGCTGACTCAGTCGAAAAAGCTTGTGAGATGGCACTTAAAGTTGCCGATACGGATGATGCAGTATTGATCTCAGGCTCGCTGTATATCGTCAGCGCAGCACGTGCTTATCTGATGAGTAGAGCCAAAAAATAGTTGTAACGTGCGAGGCAGTCAATAAACCTTTAGCCTGAAGGTATGTCAAATCGCACACTTGTTTTGTTGAAGCCGGACGCCGTCGAGAGAAATTTGGTCGGCGAAATTCTCGGGCGCTTTGAGGCCAAAGGTCTGAAAATCGTCGCCATGGAGTTGCGTCTGCTTGATTCAGCGACACTCGCTCGTCACTACGAAGAGCATCAGGGTAAGGGCTTCTACGCCGAGTTAGTTGCTTTTATGTCGCGTGGTCCGGTGGTTGCTTTGGCTCTAGAAGGCCCTGAAGACACATGGGAGATCGTGCGAGCAATGATGGGCGCGACGAATCCACGCACCGCTGCGCTGGGCACGATTCGTGGTGACCTTGGCACGGTTTTCACCGAAAATCTTGTGCACGGTAGCGACTCGGCCGCTTCCGCCGCACGCGAACTTGAAATATTCTTCCCTGGCTTTGCAAAGAGAACTTCATAAAGATGGCGGGGGGTAATCCTCTTTCGATGGGTCGCGACATTGCGGTTGACTTGGGCACAGCCAACACACTTGTTTATGTCAAAGGCCAGGGCTTGGTGCTCAATGAACCTTCGATGGTTGCGGTTGATACTCGCAGTGGTCAAGTCGTCGCTGTCGGACACGAGGCAAAGAGAATGTGGGGTCGCGCGCCAAGGAACATCCGGTTAGTTCGTCCTCTAAAAGATGGTGTGATCGCAGATTTTGACGTTTGTGAGCAAATGCTCAAGCAATTTTTGCAACGAGTCTCGACGAGTCGCTGGAGCAAACCACGAGTAATTGTTGCCGTGCCCTCCGAGGTCACGGGTGTTGAGCGCCGCGCAGTTCAAGATGCCGCAGAGTTCGCTGGCGCGCGCCGACCTGTTTATATCATCGAAGAAGCGATGGCCGCCGCGATCGGGGCAGGTCTTCCCGTTCATGAACCGAGCGCAAACTTGATTGTCGACATTGGCGGTGGCACGACAGAAGTCGCTGTAATTTCGCTTGGTGGCATCGTGACAGCCAACTCAGTGCGAGTTGGTGGCGATGAACTGAATGATGCGATTATCAGATTGTTTAAAAATGATTTTGATCTTGATATTGGCGTCAATACTGCAGAAGAAGTGAAAATTCAGCTGGGCTCGGCTTGGCCTCTTGAACAAGAAATTGTCGGAGATGTGGGTGGACGAGATGTTAAGACGGGTCTACCGCGAACACAGGCAGTTACAACCCAGCAAGTGCGTGAGGCGCTTGATGAAACAGTATTCAAAATTGTTGATGCAATAAAAAAGACCCTTGAGCGAACGCCTCCAGAACTTGCCGCCGATGTTATTAGCCACGGTTTGGTCTTGGCCGGCGGTGGGGCACTGCTCGCCGGACTTTCGGAAAGAGTGACCCACGAAACTGGCATTCAGGCTTATGTCGCACCAGAGCCGCTGCTTGCCGTGGTTCTTGGTGCGGGGATGACACTTGAAAATCTTGAGGCGATTAAGGGTTTGACGGTTCAAAGCGAATTTTCTTAGGGAAGAGTCGTTAACTAGTGGCAGCAGGTCAATCAACCAGAAGACGAGCAATTATTTTGCTAATTCTCTCGTCAATTATTTTGATCACGCTTGATTTGCAAAGCTCTTCATCGGTTTCCAGTTTACGCTCGGTTTTTGGTGCGGTTTTTCGACCAATCGAAAGTACGAGTCGAGTCGTAACTCGACCGATCAGTAATGCCTGGCATGGTATTTTTGACTACAACGAGGTTCTTGACGAGAACGATCGTCTGCGCGAAAAAGTGGCCCAGCAAGAAGGCGCGACAATCGCTGCTGCCGCTTCGGTGCGACTTGCCCAAGAGCTGCTCGCGCTCAACGGTTTGCCGACTTTGGCAGGCATCAACGCTGTGACTACCCAGGTCATTGGTGACTCTCCGACGAATTTTGCGCAGACAGTCGAAATCAATCAAGGCAGCGAGAGCGGAATACGTGTTGGTATGCCAGTGCTCAACGCCGCGGGCCTTATCGGCAAGATCACCAAAGTTTACGGTGATCGCTCAGTTGTGATGTTGATTACCGATCCAGACTTCGCATTGTCAATCAAAGTGATTAACACTCCGCGTCCAGCAACGACAACGACGACAATTGCGGGCAGCAATAGCGCGACACCTTCACCTATCGTGCCGCTAGATCCGGACCAGACACTCGACAGTGCTGTCTCGACCACGACGACCACAACCACGACGACAATCGCTGGGTTTACCCCGTCGGTTACGACCTTGCCCGCGGCACCTTCTGGTGTTTCGTCGATTACGGTGCCTTTGGCAAGCGATCTTGCTGTTCGTGAAACTGGGGTAATTGAGGGACGAGGACCCGGGCGACAGCCGATCGTACGATTCATCGACAATTCGTTGCGCTTTGGGGATATTCAAGTGGGTGTCCCGATCGTGACGGCAGGTGGTTCACGAAGTTTGTCGCCACCGGACATCTTGATCGGCAGTGTGTCTCGAGTAGTCGAGCGACTCGGCTCGGCCGGCCCAGTTCTCGAGATCGAACTGGTTGCCGATTTAACGAACCTTTCTTTTTTGAGGGTGCTGTTGTACCAGCCGATTACCGAAAAAGTCACACCATGATTCGATTAGTGACGATCATCTCAAGTCGCTGGACACGTCTCGTGCTTGTGCTGTTGATTGTTCAGTCTTTGCAGACAACTTTGTTTTCCGACCTTCGACCATTTGGGGTAGCGGCACAAATAGTGCTGTTGTTTGTAGTGGTCGCTGGGTCACTTTATGGATTGGGAATCGGCGCATTGACCGGCCTGATCGCGGGCTTGATGTTCGACATGATTTTACCCACACCAGTTGGGTTGAGCTCTCTTTCACTGGGTCTAGCAGGCGCAACCGCCGGTCTCTTGATCTATTTTTTTAACGAACCAACCTGGTGGATGAGACTAATTGCAGTTGCCGTGGCGTCGGTGCTTGGCGAAATTTATTTTCCGATTGCACAATCTGTCGTCGGTTTAGACGGATGGTTGGAGTTGCGTGTGATCAAAGTTGCATTAATCGTCGCAATTTGCAACATGGTTATTTCACCGCTGGCAATACTCGTTTGTCGTTGGACATTGAGCGAAAGAAAATCGGCCGTTTGATGTCGATGCAAAAATCCGAGAGTATTCCAAAACGTTTGCTCGCACTCGGAGTTGTCGCGATTGTTTTGTTCGGTGCTCTTTCATCTCGAATGTGGTACTTGCAAGCGGTTGGCTCTCGAGACGTAGAAGAAGTCATTGGAAAGGTGCGCACGAGAACAATCAAACTCATTCCTGAACGGGGCAGAATCTTTGATTCAGCAGGTCGCGTGATGGCCGACAATAAGCGGACACTTGTCGTAACGATAGATCGAGATGTGGTCCGCAAGCCGGCCGAAAGGTTGGCGATGGCTCAGCGACTTTCTGGTCCGCTGAACGTACCGATCGAAACTTTGATCGAGCGAATGCAAGACGAGCGTTATGGGCCTTTCGAGTCGATTCCATTGCGCGAAGATGTCTCTGAAGATACAGCCCTGTTTTTGATGGAACGCGTCGAAGATTACCGAGGCATTTTCGTGCGAGAAGAGTGGCGCAGAAGTTATCCATATGGTGCCTTGGCCGGTCACGTCATGGGCTATCTCGGGGCGATTTTGAAAGGCAATCTGGCCTACTACAAGTCGGTCGGATACGACCCGAATGAGCGCGTTGGCCAATACGGGGTAGAGGAGGTCTACGAAACGGCGTTGCGAGGCAAGCCGGGTTTTGTTCGCTATGAGGTAGATGCTGTCGGCAACATTCTCGGTTTGATTGAGCGCGTTGAACCAATTGCCGGAAACGATCTGCAACTCTCGATCGACTTGACGGTGCAACAGTTCGCCGAACAGGCGCTCGAAACACAGTTGTTGGTTCGTCAACGTGTTGAGGCGGGTCAAGTTCGCTTGCCAGACGGCACTTTGGACCCTCAGTATCCCGAAGTAAATTTTTATAAAGCTCCAGCCGGCTCGGTCGTTGTTATGAATCACAACTCGGGGCGGGTGATCGCAATGGCGAGTTATCCGCGTTTTGACGTGCGCTGGTTCGGAGGTGGGTTGCCTAAAGATAAGTTTTCACAACTATTTCCGCAAACCGATGATCCAGACGAATCTATTTTGGTGAACCGTGCGATTTCTGGTCGATACAACGTTGGTTCGTCTTTCAAACCACTCGTTGCGTATGCGGCGTTGAACACGGGCCAGCTACCTGGTGCAGATGAATATACGTTTGACGACCGTGGCACGTATAAATTGCAAAGCATTCCTGAAGACAGATGTCAACAGGGCGTTAAGTGTGTCTTTAGAAATTCAATTTGTCGGGCCACAGGTGCCCCGTGTCGCTATGGCACAGTTGATGTCGAATCAGCGCTTGCAGTTTCGAGCGACACATTTTTCTACAAAATTGGAGAACAGATTCTGACAGAACGCGGATACGCGCCGATTCTCGAAATTGAAGCTCGGCAGTTCGGTCTTGGGTCGCCGACGAACATCGACTTGCCCTACGAATATGCCGGCACCATCCCGAGTAAAGCGTTAAAAAAACGTCTCGCAGATATTGGCGCGATTTCTCAAGAGTCGGGTGAGGCTTATTATGTCGGCGACCAAGTTCTTTTCGCGATTGGTCAAGGTTTGCTCTCGGTGACGCCGTTGCAAATGACCCAAGCGTTTGGGGTAATCGCCAACGGCGGGAGGGTTTATGAACCAAAGGTAGGATTTGCATTACTCGCCCCTGGCACCCGTGATTCGCGGCCAGGAATTGTTGATTTCGGGTCAACAGAAGTTGTTCAACGACTTATTTCGATCAAGCCGACTCGACGCATCAACATGACCTCTGCAATTCGCACCCCGATCGTCAAGGGAATGACCAGAGTAATCACGGGACCGGGCGTAAATTTTGACTACTACCACAAGACAACTGGAGAAAATATTTTTCGTGGTTACGACTATGAAAAGTTGCCGATTGCTGGCAAAACGGGCACAGCTCAAGGCTTGGGAAACTTGCCATGGAATGACTCGTCGGCCTTCGGTGCTTTTAGCTTGGATGGTTCTCAGCCATACACGGTTTACGCATATCTCGAAAAGGCCGGTTATGGATCGCAGGCCGCAGCCCCGGTAGTCAAGTGCATCTTCACCGCGTTGGCTGGTGGCTATCGATACGACGAAGTTCTGCCAGCCGATCCATTGGACAAGGCGAGTTTTGCAGTTGCGCCAACTACCTCTTTGCGCAACCCGCTATGTCTTGTCGGCGGAGTGTCGGATACACGCGAGTAAACATGGCTCGTTTCTTGCCTAAAATTTCGTTGCCAAAGTGGATGGGCACGAGTTACGACGTTATATCTGTCTGGAAAAACGTCGACATTGTGCTGCTAATTGCCGTTCTTGCGCAAAGTGTGATCGGTGCATTCACCGTCTACTCAGCAACAAGACAACGGTTGCTTGATCAAGGATTTGATGAATATTTTTATGTGCTGCGGCAGGTGACATTCTTGATCGTCGCCGCAGTAGTGATAGTGGTAATTATGGCTGTCGGCCACGAATGGATTCGTGAGCGGGCAGTTTTTTGGTATACCAGTTCATGTGTTTTGTTGATTCTGGTATTGGTGACGGGTGCAGTGCGTCGTGGGGCCAGACTTTCTTTCGACCTTGGCCCAATTTCGGTGCAACCTGCTGAGTTGATGAAAGTAGTGGTGATAATTCTGATAGCGGCATATACAGCCGATGCGGCGTACGACAAAATTGACTATCATCAGTTTTCGGTTTCGTTGCTCACGCTTGGCTTTCCAGTTATTTTAATTTTGCTTCAGCCAGACCTCGGTTCGGCGACAGTCGTGGTTTCTGGTGTGGCGGGCGTGTTGTTGATGGCTGGCGCCAAGCGACGGTACATTGCGCTGATCACAGTGCTGACGATTCTTTCGGCAGCGGCCGTCGCCTGGGCTGGCATAGTGGATCGCTATCAGTTGAGACGTTTTGAAGCATTTTTTAATCAAGATTCAAACGAAAAAGATCTGCAACAAATCGTTTTGCAGGTTCGTTTCGCCAAGCGTGCGGTAGCCAGTGGCGGTTTTTTCGGAAAGGGTTATCTGCAGGGTCCGCTGACGAACGGCAAGTTCATCCCTGTTCAATTCAGCGACTTTCCGTTTTCGGCGATCGGCGAACAATTCGGAATGATTGGTGGGTTCATCGTTCTCGCACTGTTTGCGGTGATTCTTTGGCGTCTCTGGACTATTTCACGTATTGCACGGACGAGATTCGATCAGTTGTTGGTCGCCGGTATTTTCACGCTGCTATTGTTTCAGATTTTTCAAAACATCGGCATGACCCTCGGTCTGACCCCAGTTAGCGGCCTGCCACTTCCTTTCATCTCATATGGTGGTTCGCACCTTGTCGCGAGCGCGCTGCTTATCGGTCTAGCCCAGAGCATTTATATGCGTCGCCTGCGCTGATTTGAGTCCGTCTTTAGTCTTGCCACACGGGGTAGCCTGAAGGTACGGAGCGCGAGCTCCAAACATTCGATTTTCGCGAAGAAGGTGCGCTCAGTCTCCTGAGTTAGCCCTAACCGCGATTGACGAACTTGTGTTTCTCAGTTCGTTTGACAGGTTTAGAAGGATTAGTTAATGAGTTCCCCAGAGTTACCAGAGCATCCACGTGAAGGTCGTTTAGTCTCGCCCGAGGCGGCAGAGTCGGCGCTTGTTCGCAAACCCCAAATCGGTGACACGCGACCCGCACCATTCGTTGCGCCGTCGGTTGCACAACCGAACGTAGATTCGGCTGATGCCAAGTCAGATTCGAGTCGGGGTTCGCGAAAGTCTGACAAGACAGACCGCGGCGAGAAGTCGGGGAAAGGCGGCCGCAACCGTCGCGGGGGCCGTAATCGCCGTCGTCGAGGTGATCGTCACGACCGAGATAGTGGGCGAGCGACAAAGCAGTCGGTAGTTGAGACAGACGCCGAGTTGATCGAGCGTCGCCGCGGCAAAGAGCGCAATGGTCGACCATTGGGTCGATACATGATGTGCGTTCAGGTACGAAAAGACTTCACGCAAGTTGCGATGCTTGAGGGGCGCAGCCTGATTGAGCACTATGTCAGTCGTCCGGCAGATGATGCCGACCAGATTCATGGCAACATTTATTTAGGTCGTGTGCAAAATGTTCTGCCCGGAATGGAGGCTGCTTTCGTCGACATCGGCACGCCGAAGAATGCGGTTTTATATCGCGGTGACGTGCAATTCGACAAAGAAGATGTCGTCGAACAGGGCCCCGAGCCACGAATCGAACATGTCTTGCAGTCGCGCCAGTTGATTCTGTGTCAGGTCACAAAAAATCCGATCGGAGCAAAGGGTGGTCGACTGACCCAAGAAGTCTCGCTACCTGGTCGATTTGTTGTTTTGATCCCTGATTCGCGAACTTACGGCATCTCAAAGCGTTTGCCCGAAGACGAGCGTCGTCGTTTGCGCACAGTTTTGGATCGCGTAAAACCAGAAGAGCACGGCGTCATCGTCAGAACCGCAGCCGAAAATGCCACTGAACACGAGCTTCAGACTGATATGTCACGACTGCTCGAACTTTGGGAAGAGATCAAGGAGCGTTCAAAGAAGGCGAGTGGACCGACACTGCTTTATCGCGAGCCTTCGCTTGCCGTGCGAGTTATCCGCGAAGAATTCAGCAGTGATTATCGTGGCATCATTCTCGACGACAGAGAATTGTTCGAAGAAGTGAGTCAATATATTGGCGACTTCAACCCAGAATTTTTGGATCGCATTGAATTTCACGACACCAAGGTTGAAGGCTTGTCGTTGTTCGAAAAGCAGCACGTGCACGAACAGATTCATAAGGCACTTGACATCAAGGTTTGGTTGCCGTCGGGTGGTTCGTTGGTGATTGAACACACCGAGGCGCTGACAGTAATCGACGTCAACACCGGCAAAAATATCGGCAAGACGAGTCTTGAAGAAACGGTATTCAATAACAATCTTGAAGCCGCTGACGAAATCGCCCGACAGTTGCGACTGCGTGACATTGGCGGCATCATCGTTATCGACTTCATCGACATGGAGATTCGTGAGAACCGACGCAAAGTTCTCGAGCGTTTCAAAGACGCTCTTTCTCGCGACAAAACTCGTACTCAAGTATTTGAGATCTCAGATCTGGGTCTTGTCGAGATGACACGCAAGCGCATTGGTGAGGGTCTACTGACAAATTTTGCCGATACTTGCCCAACTTGTGAGGGTCGAGGAATCATGGTCGACCACTCGATGCTCGACTAAATTTGTGCGATTTCTCCGAGATTCTCGTCATCGATCCACGTTGATTTATCAAACCCACAGATAGGCTCTGAGTTCAATATGTACGCGATTATTGCCTCCGGTGGAAAACAAGAAAAAGTGGCCAAAGGTCAGCAAGTTCAGGTTGAACTTCTTGGCTCGGCGACTGGTTCTGAAGTTTCGTTCACACCAGTGATGCTCGTAGACGGTGAGACAGTTCTTGCCACGCCTGCGCAACTTGCGAAGGTTTCGGTCAAGGGCAAAGTTTTGGGCGAAGTCGCCGGCGACAAGATTGACGGGTTCATGTATAAGCGTCGCACCAACCAACGTCGTCGCTTCGGCCATCGTCAGCGTTATAGCCTTGTTGAGATTACCTCGATTGCGAAAGGCTGATTCATGTCAAAAACCAAAGGTGGCGGTTCTACCAGAAACGGTAGAGATTCAAATGCCCAGCGACTTGGCGTAAAAGTTTTTGACAGCACATTGGTCAATGCCGGCACAATTTTGATTCGTCAGCGTGGCACCAAAGTGCACCCTGGCAAAAATGTTGGCAAGGGTAGCGACGACACATTGTTCGCACTTGTAAACGGCAACGTCAAGTTTGCCGAGCGTCGTGGCCGCAAGGTCGTTGACGTCAATCCAGCGACGAACTAGTTAGTTTTAAGCGGCGAGTGCCGTGCGCAGTAGCGAGATAAATTTTTCGCGGTCGACGCGTAAAACTACTCGACAGTTGTTGCGATTGTTGATGATGCCTAGTTGGTCGACAATTGTTTGCCCGCGTGTCTCACCGAAGCCGAGATTGACACGCACATATTTTTGAATTTCCGAAGTGACGATTTTCGGGTCAAGGGCGACCGCCATCGCGATTGGGTCTGGCAAATCGAAACCCTCGAGTTTTGTTTCGGTGCGACAGAACTCGCGAACCTGGCGTTGAATCGCCATCGCGAACTTGCCGAGTCCGCTTACAGCGCCAAGTTCATGGGCGAGTTGGTCAGAGATCACAGCATCAGCAACCGAAACATCCCAGCCAACCATTTCGAGAGGCAATTCAGAGTCGAACACGATGCGTGCCGCCTCGGGGTCGGCCCAAACGTTGAACTCGGAAGCGGCAGTGACATTGCCGGGTAATACACCTGTGCCGCCCATAATTATGCAACGCCGCACCATCTTGGCAAATTGTGGCTCGATCGACAGGGCGAGCGCGATGTTCGTTAGTGGCCCCAATGTGACGAGATCAATTTTGTTTGGTGCAGATCGAAAAGTGTCGATCATTTGACTGATCGCTTGTGTCGACGTTGGTTTGCGACCCGCAAGGTTCAGCCCTATGTCGCCCATGCCATCTGTGCCGTGCACATTTTGAGCCGAAGAAAAACTACGTACCAGTGGTTGATGTGCGCCGACATGCACCGGCGTTTTCGCGCCGCACATTTCAATTGTGTATAGCGCCGCCTGTACGCCAAGGTCAATCGGCACATTGCCAGCGACAATCGAAATGCCGAGCACTTCTGTTGTCTTGCTCTTCAACGCCAAGATCAAAGCCACCGCGTCGTCCGACGCCGTGTCGGTATCGATCCACATTTTTTGCATTATGGGTTTGGGTCTGCCAACTTAAGGATTGCGACTTCACTATTTTGATACTCAACAGTGGCAAAAGGCTGCCAATTACGGTTTTCGGTGTTGTCTAAGAACAGATAGAACCAATCAACACCCAGTTCTCGCAACCTTGCCGTAATCTCGGCATTCGGATTATCGGCAAACCCTCTAGACAAAACAAGTCGTTCTTGTGCCCACCCTGGAAACAGGGTTTCATCTGTGGCCTGCACACTTCGGGTTTGACCTTCAATCAACATTCGTCGTTGGGTTGTTGCAGAGACCAAAAATAGACGTGCATCTCCACAAAATCTAACGCGATCTTCAAGACAAAATTTATTTGTAGCAAAAACTGAGTCGGATCCTGTGCTTTGTTGAACCCAGGATGAAGCGGCTTTAATGTTTTGATTTCCGACGAATGGCCACTGTGTATCTGATCTTGATTGTTCTTGAATTCTGTTGAGGTGTCCAAGAGCGTTTGGTAACGAATTAGCAAAAATAAGCAGGACCGAAAAAGTAATTACTTTGATTCTGAATGCAAATCGTTCATGATTTTTCTTAGAAAACTGCAAAATCGCCAACATTAATAACCAATACGAGATAAAAGAAAGAATAATGATAAGAACTAGAATTGGAGTGGGGCCGCCTTTAAACGATGCTTTTTCGCGCCAGTTTGTTTCATAAAGTGTCTGCCAAAACTTTGCAAGTATGAGACTGGTCAGTATGGTCGAAAAGATTTGAAATTTAGAAAACAGGACCTCTTTGCGGAGCATTGTTACAGCTGAAACGAAAAGAAATGCTGCACCTATGCCGGCAAAATTCAGCGCGTTCGAAATAAAATAGGTCATACCATCATCTTCCACGAAAAGGAAAGGAATGTAGCCAGCGGTAAACGCTCCGAGGCACAAAATCGAAAAGTATCTATTGCCTACTTTATAAATTAAACAAACAATCAAAATCATTATTACTTTGAGAAAGTTGAGCGAAGATCCGACTGTGCCAAGCAAAAAAATGATTGAATCTCGACCTGGGTCGACCCCAAAAAAGTAGCCAGGGCCTTTGAAACTAAATTTAAACGTGTTGTTTCCGAGGCGATTCTGGCCACCAATAATCAAATAAAACGCGATAATCGAAAATGCCGCAAGAAGAAAATTGCGGATAAGGCAACGAATGTAGCCTTTCTTTTGAAGAAAAGTTTGATACAAATCGGTAATTGTAAAAGCTCCAAGAACGACAAATCCTGAACTTACTTTTCCGGACAACGCCGCAATACTTAGCACCGAGAAAATAACGAAAAAGGTTCTCTTTTGACTTGAGAAAAAATCGTACGCCACCATTGAAGCGGCTATCGCCCAAATCATTCCGATGAGATTTGGTGGGTTTGCCGATGATAGTGGACCTATTGCAAATGTAAAAATTAAAGCAATCACGATTGGATAAGAAATACGTTTACCAACGCGTTTACCAATCGCCGAGAATAGGCAAGCAATAGCTGTTACAGAAAATACTGGCGCAACTTGTGCAATCGATAGCCACGATTGAAGACCAAGGACCGAAGAGATGGTTCCGATCCATGCGATGCCGAACCAGTGATAGTTGAGTGGGTAACCGAGTAATGAGATATTTTCTGACGGCCCAAACTTGGCTATTGAATATGATTTGGATTCAAAATAAGTTACATCCCAGGAGCGAATCCACCATTCAAGGTTTAGTTGTCGGAGATAAACCATTAATAATGTTGCAGCGATAAAGGTTGCGGCGATGACAAGCCACGCTGGTCGGACAAAATTCGGGAGTTTGCTCTTGCCTGAATCCGACAGCAAATAAATTGCAAGACCGGATGGTAGTGATAATGGCAAAAGCCACCACCATTGCGAGAGGAGTAAAACGATCGCGAAAGCAACGAAGAATAGACCTGAGACGTCTTCAAGTACAAAGTTTTTGAATGAGCCCTTTGTCGATTGTGAAGTTGCAAACACAATCGCTGCGACGACAACAGGCAACAACCAGCCGAATTTGCTTAGTGCGGTCGGTAAAAGAAGTTGATGACCGATAACCGTAAGAATCGAACCGAGCGCCAAACCCATGCCGACGCCTTCAACGATGTCGACTTGTCTTGGGTGCATAACATGGGCCCAGATGATGGATCCCGAGACAATTTGTACGAAGATCATCGAGCAGACTTTGAAACCATCAACAGTCGGAAAGCCGGAAAGTAATAGCAAATAAAGTGGCAGAGCAAAACCGATTGACGAAAAACCAAGCAGAGTAGTGCCGAGTGAGCTCTTCGTAAATTGCATTAGGTGCCGATGCCTTGTGGGAGCTGAGATTCTGGCCAGTCGAGAAGCGACACCGCTTGGCGGCAGGCGAAACGATCGGTCATGCCACCAACATATGTGACGGCGAGTTTCGTGGCATCGGCGCTGTTCGGGTCGAATAGTTCGCGCTCACCGGGGCTGTACATCAGTTTTGGATGAGCGACATAGTGCTCGACGAGTGCGCGCAACAAACTGATTACTGATTCTGCTTGTGCCCGTGACTCGCGACGCATATAAATATTTTCGTAGTTGAACTTGCGAAACGCAGCCAGCGCATCAGCGCACTGACTGGTCATCGCCACTCGGCCTGTCGACGCAGTCGCATTGATCATCGCGCTGATGAACGCGCGAAGTTGGTCGTCGCGCCGAGTGCCGCAGACTGCACGCACTATTTCTGGAAGTTGCTCGGGCGTCACGATGCCGGCGGCAACGGCATCTTCGAAATCGTGACAGACATAGGCGATGCGATCGGCCCAAGAGACGACTTCGCCTTCGGGAGTTTTTGGTGCGGGTCGCGACCACGAGTGATTGCGAATGCCGTCAAGAGTTTCGAGACACAAATTGAGCGGTACAAGAGTGACATCGGCACCCCAAACCGCGTGGTCGTAACCGCCATCGACATACGGCGAGAGAGCGTCTTCGCTGGCGTGGCCGCCCGGCCCATGACCGCAATCGTGACCGAGCGCGATTGCCTCAGTCAGCGCAACATTGATTCCGATCGCCCGAGCCACAGAACTTGCAACTTGGGCAACTTCAAGGGCATGGGTTAATCGCGTCCGCTGGTGATCTTGTGGAAAAACAAAAACCTGTGTCTTGCCCGCAAGCCTGCGAAACGACGACGCATGCAAAATGCGATCGCGATCTCGTTCAAAACAAGTGCGAAATTTGTCTGCTTGTTCTTCGATCGCGCGATTGCCCGCAGCAAAACTTCGCGTCGCAAGCACAGTTAAATTCTGATTTTCGAGTTCTTCACGTTTGCGACGGTCGACTAAATCGCGTGTTCCCGAACCAGCCCACGAGTCAGAGTGCGCAAGGCGAATCTCTACATCGGCGTCGACGTTGTGACCGTGCATCGTCTCGGCCCACGCCTCGGCTCGCGATACTTGCGGAGCGCGCACGTTTTTATCCTCAATAACCATTTACACAACCATAGGCAACGGGTGAGCCCAGTTCGTCGCTTGTAGCCTTGGATAGCCTGCTTTCGCTACATGTAGCAACGCTTAAAAAGCTGGCTCACAGGAGACCAATGAGCGCGTTTGTTGACGAAGCCCAATTAAATGTTCGGGGAGGTGACGGGGGCAGTGGCTGCGTCAGTTTTCGTCGCGAGGGGCCTGTTGTCAACGGCGGTCCGAACGGCGGCGATGGCGGCAACGGTGGGTCGGTGTGGCTCGAGGCCGACCGCAATGTGGCAAGTTTGTTGGCGTTTCGCGACCATCCGCATCGTCGCGCGCAAGATGGCATCTCAGGGATGGGCAAAGACTTGCATGGTCGACGCGGCGAAGAGTTAATCGTCAAAGTTCCTGAAGGCACGGTCGTCAAAGATCTTTACACCGGCGACACTTTGGCAGATCTTGCGACACATGGTTCGCGATGGTTGGCTGCACAAGGCGGAGAAGGCGGTCGGGGCAACGCACGATTCTTGTCGAATCGACGCCGAGCACCGAAGTTCGCCGAGCAAGGTGAACACGGTCTTGAGCGTTGGTTGAAACTCGAGATGAAATTGATGGCCGATGTCGCATTGGTAGGTTTTCCGAATGCGGGCAAGAGCACGTTCATCAGCGCCGTCTCGGCGGCTAAGCCGAAGATCGCCAATTATCCATTCACAACCCTTGAACCTCATTTGGGTGTCGTGCGGTTGAACAACACAACCGAGTTTGTGATCGCCGACATTCCGGGGATCATCGAAGGCGCAAGTCAAGGCAAAGGATTGGGTGACCAATTTTTGCGGCACATCGAGCGCGCACGTGTGTTGTGCGTATTGATTGATCTTGTGTCAATGGAAGAAATTTCACCAGCAGAACAAGAAGAAATTTTGTTGCGCGAACTAAAGGCGTATCAACCGGAACTTTTAGATCGGCCACGATTGATCGTCGCGACCAAAACCGATTCGGCGACATCAGAAGCGATTGCTGCATGGCAGGGTTCGAAGATTTCGGCGGTGACGGGCGATGGCGTGCGCGATGTGTTGAACCAATTGGCTCTGCTCGTCGCCGAAGCCCGAACATCTGAACCTGCGCCAATCGGGCCTGTTACGTTTCGCCCAGAGCCGCAGGGAACGCGCGTCGAACGTCTCGGGGCAAACGAGTTTCGTCTACATGGTCGTGACATTGAGCGTTCAGTCGCACTGAACGACGTGACCAACGCCGACGCTTTGAACTATGTCGATGATCGCATGTCGCGTCTCGGGGTGCCGAGATTATTGGCGCGCGCCGGTGCGACCGAAGGCGCAATCGTCTGGATCGGTACATTTTCTTTTGACTACACACCGGAGCAATAGTCATGCGCGTTGTTGTAAAAATTGGTACTTCTTCAATCACGACCGAACTTGGCAGCATTAATTCTGCTGCAGTTAGTTCGTTGTGCCAAGAAGTTGCCGCATTGCGCAAAGCAAATCACGAAGTTTTGATCGTCACATCTGGCGCCGTCGCTGGTGGCGTTGCCGCACTCAAACTTGGCAAACGACCAACCGACATGCCGACGCTGCAAGCACTGGCTGCCGCGGGGCAAAGTCGGTTGATGCAGGAGTACAACGTGCAACTTGACCAACATCAGTTAGTTGGCGCACAAGTTCTGCTCGTGCCAAACGACTTCATCGATCGACATCAATATCTACACGCTCGCCAAACTTTGCTACGTCTACTCGAGTTGGGTTGTGTGCCGGTGATCAACGAGAACGATGCGATCGCCAGTGATGAAATTCGATACGGCGACAATGATCGAATCGCCGCCCTTGTTGCCCACAGCGTTTCGGCTGATGTATTGATATTGCTGACCGACTTGCAGGGTCTATATACGGCCGACCCGAATGTCGACCCGAAAGCAGTATTTATCGAGACGGTCAGTGCCGATGACGAGTTGTTGTCGGTGCGTGCTGGCAACTCGGCCAATGACCGTGGCAGTGGCGGAATGGCGTCAAAACTTGCGGCTGCACGTATCGCGTCGTGGTCTGGTGTGCGTACGGTGATCGCTGCCGCACAGCGAAAAAATGTCGTCATCGACGCTGTAAATCAGGTCGTTGGTGCAGGTACACAATTTTTGCCACGCAAACGCGAACTAACCGCGCGCAAACTGTGGATTGCTTTCGCCGCCCAAGCCGCCGGCTCGGTGACGGTCGATGATGGTGCGCGTGATGCTTTGTTGCGTCGCAGCGTTTCGCTGTTGCACGCCGGAGTCAAATCTGTGAAAGGCGATTTTGAAATTGGTGACACGATCGAAGTCTTAGATTCGACCGGGTCGACGATCGCTCGCGGCATGGCGGGCGTCTCGTCGGTGCAGGCAAGTGCGGGTGCCGGGCAAAAGAGCGCAGATTTGGGTGAAGGCGTCTCAGCCGAAGTGATTCACCACGACGACCTGGTTGTGTTGGCCAATTAATTGGCGAGTAATTTAAGTCGACTTGTCTTTCGTCGCAAGATGATGAACGCTAGAACTGCAGAGACCAGATATGCGAACGAGAACGCCAGACCCAAGCCAAGGACGTCATATTTTTCTACCAACACGATTGCCAAAACAATGTTCAGGGCATTTTCAAAGAGATTGATGAAAAACGGTGTGCGAGTGTCGCCATAACTATAGAAACCACGCAATACAAATAGATAAATCGAAAATCCAAATAGACCAATTGCCAGACCTGAGAGCGCTCTGGCCGTATTTGTCGTCGCCGACGCGTCAAAGTTGCCATATTGCAGCAGCAACTCGACGACGGGTTCGGCAAAGAAGAACAAAATAATTGAGGCAGGTATCGTCGCCAGCGCAGTCAGTCGGATGCCTGAAAGAAACTTGCGGTCGAACTCTTGACCGTCGCGTTGGCTCGCCGCGCGGGCAAGTTCCGGCACAAATGTTGTGGCTATTGAAACCGCCAGCAAACCGTGTGGCAGCGAAAAAAAGGTGTAGGCCTTGGAATAGGCGTCGACATTGCCGCTGCCAGGCTGTGCCAAATTCTTGATCACCACGAGGGCCACTTGGTTGGCTGCGACGTATCCAATTGCCCAGCCAGAAAGTCTGAGCAATTGTTTGACAGCCGAATGCGACAGGTCGAAGTTCCACCTGAGTTTGGTTCCGCTGCGGCGCAGAGCGATGAACATGCCGAGTGTCATCACGATGATGCCTGAAGTAGAACCCATTCCGAGCAGCCACTGCAACGATTCATTGTCGACGACTTCGGCGAGCGTCGGTGGGTCGACATCACTCACGTTGCGAATGCCCAGCAGTGTCGCGATCGTGACGATGTTGGCGAGCACCGGCGTC
>JAQCDY010000103.1 GCA_027729785.1 Actinomycetota bacterium
GGTGTTGATTTGACGTTGGCAACTCTTGATGGAGATGAAACGCTAAGCGTGGCGCCTGGTGTGCAACATGGTCACGAATATGTGCTCAAAGGTCGCGGTGTGCCGATTTTAAATCAGGGCGGTCGCAGTCGTGGGCGAACACGCGGCGATCTTCGTGCACGAATTGAAGTTGTCGTGCCGAAGAAGCTTTCGTCAAAAGAGCGTGAGTTGTTGCTGCAATTGGCCAAAGAACGGGGTGAGGCCGTGTCGACAAGCGATAGTTCTTTGAAATCAAAAATTAAGTCGGCGTTTTCGTGATATCGCTGCTGCGTGATTCGGCGGCACATGTTTTTGTAGATTCAGTTGATGCGCCAGTGTTGGGTGATGTTGATGCCCATCACTTGTTGCGTGTGTTGCGGGTGAAGTCACGCGATGCTGTGACGATTTCGGATGGCCGCGGTAAATGGCGGACATGCGTCGTTGATCGCAACGCAAATATTGAGGCGACGAGCGATGTAGTCGTTGAAGCCCCGCCAAAGTGGCAGTTGACCGTCGCCTTCTCGGTGGTCAAAGCTGATCGACCCGAGTGGACCGTGCAGAAACTCACCGAGATTGGCATTGACGAAATGATCGTGCTGGCACCGACCACTCGCAGTGTCGTGCGATGGGATGCCGGTCGGGCGAACAAGAACCTCGAACGATTGCGGGTTGTGGCCCGCGAAGCGGCGATGCAGTCGCGGCGAGTGTGGTTACCGAAAGTTAGTGATGTCACGGTGTTGAGCGAGATAGCAAATGTATGTATCGGCGACCCGAGTGGCTCGCCAATTGATGCTTCACATCGAACCATCGCCATTGGTCCTGAAGGCGGGTTCACAGAAGAAGAAATCGCTGAAGGTAAAAGTATTGTCTCGCTTGGCGACACGATTTTGCGTGCAGAAACTGCGGCCATCAGCGCGGCTGTTCTAATGTCAAGTTACCGAAACAAAGGAAGCTGACTTAGATATGACTCCATCTGACGACGAGATGCTCGAGCAGTCTCCGTTTTCACGGATGGTGGGTGAGCGCCTGCGGTCGATTCGCTCACAGAAAAATTTTTCTTTGAGCGAAGTAGAGACGCAGTCGCGCGAAGAATTTAAAGCCTCGGTGCTCGGCGCATATGAGCGCGGTGAACGTGCGATTTCGGTGCCGCGTCTCGAGCGCTTGGCGAAGTTTTATGGCGTCACGATCGACCAGTTGTTGCCGCGCGACCCGATGCGAGTTGAAGATAATCAACCCGGTGCGTCGGCGCCGACGAAGTTGCGCATAGATGTGGCCAAACTTTCGACGCGAGAAGGCATCGAGTTCAAGATGCTTGAGCGGTTCTTGAGGATGATTCAGGTGCAACGACAAGACTTCAACGGCAAAGTTATAACCGTGCGAGCACACGACACGCGGGCGATTGCAGTAATGCTGGATATTGCCGTGGATGAAGTGGGCGCAAAATTAGCCGAACTTGACTTGCTGTTCGTGCCGCCGACGACACAAAGTTAACTTTCATGCACCCTGGCTTTGGTGTCTACGTTCATATTCCGTTTTGTGCAAAAAAGTGTGACTACTGTGCGTTTGCAACTTTTACTGATCGACATCAACTGACGACTGACTATTTGGCAGCGTTGCGCACGCACATTCGACGCAGCGTTGCCAATGCGATGCCGCGAGCCACGAGCGTGTTCATCGGTGGTGGCACGCCGACACTTGTGCCTGCTACCGAGTTGATGAGTGTGTTGGCTGAGATACCGCTTGCATCAGGTGCCGAAGTGACGGTCGAGTGCAACCCAGACGACATCACACTTGAGATGATGCAGACGTTTCGTGCGGGCGGCGTGAATCGAATCAGCATCGGTGTGCAGTCGACGGTTGATCATGTGTTGAAGTCACTTGGGCGAACTCATAATCCTGAGAATGTAAAACGTTCGGTGTCGTTTGTGCGCGAGGCAGGGTTTGAGACTTTTAATCTCGACATTATTTATGGCGCGGCGGGCGAGACGCTTGATGATTGGTCGCGGACATTGAAAGATGTCGTGGCGCTTGATCCACCCCATGTTTCGGCTTATGGGTTGACGGTTGAACCGAACACGGTGTTGGCAACTCAGCCCGATCGTCACCCCGATGACGATGATCAGGCAGATAAATATTTGTTATGCGACGATGTTTTTTCGGCGTACGGTTTGCAAAATTATGAGATTTCTAACTGGGCAGTTTCAGATCACGAGTGTGAACACAATTCGCTCTACTGGCAACAAGGCAACTACGAGGGTTTTGGTAGTGCGGCACATGCACACCTGAACGGTCGCCGTTGGTGGAATGTGCGCACACCCGAAAGATATATCGAACTCGTCATGGCTGGCGAGTCGCCAGAGTCGTCGAGCGAGACGCTTGATGCGCAAACAAGCAAGCGCGAGATGTTGCAGTTGTTGGTGCGCACTCGTGACGGTGTGCCGCTTGGTTCGTTCAGTGATGTTGATCTTGACGAGATGAGCGAGTTGCTCGAGCGACGGAACGATCGCATCGTTTTGACTCGCGCCGGTCGCTTAATGGCCAACGAAGTCGCGCTGCGTTTGATCGACGCTATTTAATTGCTTTAAGAAACGCGTCAAACTCTTTTTTCTCGATCGCCACCTCATTGTTTTTCGTCGGGTAGGCGCCAGTGAGCACATCGCTGCGAAACTCTTGGAACGCCGCGACTGATTCACGGTGCAGACGGTGGTATTCGGTCTTGAAGTCGCGATAGACCTTTGAGTGCCGAGGCACATGGCCTTCGTTGTCGCCAAGAATGTCAGTCGCAAATAAATATTGCACATCACAGTCGATGCCCGCACCCATGCCGATGATCAGCATTTTTGTGCGCTTTAAAATTTCTGTGGCGACTTGCGCCGGCACGACTTCCATTTCGACGCCAATAGCGCCAGCATCTTCGTATTGCTTTGTAAGTTCGTAGACACGTAACGCTTCGTCGCTGGTTTTGCCGACGGCCTTCATGCCGCCAAACGGCGAGTTGCGATATGGCACAAGACCAACGTGGCCAACTACAGGGATGTATTCATCGGCGAGTGCTTTGATCGTTGGAATCCCATATCCGCAATAAAGCGTGTCGGCGCCCACACCCATGAGTCGATACGCGTTACGCAGAATTTCACTCTGACTTGTATATCTGTTGATCGCCAAACCAATCGTGAGAAACGTATTCGGGGCTGCTTTGCGAATGCCAACATAGTCACTTGATTGACCGTCGTGAAGTTCGGCGGCGACGAGCATGTCGATGCCTGCTTCTTCACACGCGGAGGCTTCATTTGGTGTGCGCACATAAACTTGTGTCAAGTGTCGTTTGCCTTTTGCGGCAAAGAGATCTTTGAGAGTTAGTTTCGACATACAACCCCAGTTCGTAATGTGCGACTTCTATTGTCTCACTTCAACCTTTTGACCGACAAACCCGCACGCTATGATGACAGGTCAGTAAGGGCGTGTAGCTCAGTTGGTAGAGCGCCACCTCGACATGGTGGAGGTCCCGGGTTCAAGCCCCGTCGCGCCCACTCAATGTCGCGGGGACCGCACTGTTGTGCGGTCCAGTGTGGTGTCTACTTCAACTGATGAATGTGCAGCTTTTTTCTGAGCCTCTCCTTCACATAGGAGAACACAACATGGACAAGTCATTGCTTGGCGAATTTCGCCTTGATTGGCAGCTTTCAGGTAAAGCAGCACAAAGCGCAAAAAATTATGTTGAGTCGCTCGGGATGTTGCTTGCACAACACCCCGAACCAACACTCATTGACGTGAAATGTTGGCTCGCATCAATTGAATCAACGGTAAGTCGCCGCAAACGAGGACAAGCGGTCCGCGCCTTTGGGCAATGGGCAGAAAACAACGGATACGACATTTTTGTTTGGTGGCAACGAGTGCCATTGGCGCGCGAAGTCAAACGCCCACAAGAAACAGTGACAATTAATGACTATAAAAAGACACTCCTTGTTGCAAACACATTGCGAGACAAAGCATTGATAGAGGTGTTGTGGTCGTGCGGATTACGCAGAAGCGAAATCGCACGACTCGAAACGACAGACGTTAACTTCTCAGAAGGGTTCCTAGTCGTGCGAACCTCTAAAACAGGTAAGCCACGTGTCGCCCCGCTGTCACCAGCGGCACGACACGCACTACGCAAACATCTCGGTAAGCGGACACAGGGTTCTGTGTTTGGTATGACACCAAACGCTGTGCGTTTGTTGTTGCAAAGACTCGACGCACCTTCAGCGCACGCCTGGAGGCGT
>JAQCDY010000104.1 GCA_027729785.1 Actinomycetota bacterium
CGTTGCGAATTGCTTCTGTGCGCAGAAGGTTTAATGACTCGAACTGCAGTGATGAAACAAAAATGTTGAGAACTGGTGCAATAACAAAAATAACTATGGCGACCATTGGCGCTATCGCCAGCCAATAAATGGCTCGACTGCGATTATAAATAGTCGCCATGAGGACTAACGCAGAACGATGTCGGTGAATTCGTCCAGCCAGAAAAGAAGGTTGTTCGAGATGAGGTCTGGGTCAAGTTGCAATGGTGACTCTGGACGCAGTGAATATTTGACGAAGTCTTCTGGCAGTTTGGCTCGGTTGTTCGCTGGGTAGACGAACAGAGTGAGCGGCAGATCTTCTTGGAATTTGATGTCAGTTAAATAGTCAATCAACAGTTGCGCTTCGCGTTCGTGTTTAGTGCCACGAAGAATGCCCGCGAACTCAACTTGCCTGAAACATGTCAGAGCAGCAACTGCAGTTGGGGCCGTCGCCGGACGGGGGTTGGCGAAAATCATTTCGGCGGGTGGGCTTGATCCGTAACTGACGACGATTGGTCGATCGCCTTTGCCCGATGAGCCAGAGAATTCTGTGTAGTAAGCGGTCGTCCAGTCGCCGACAATGAGTGCTCCGTTTTGTTTTAGTGATTTCCAATAATCACCCCAACTGTCTTGGCCGAATTCGGCGATTGTTGCGAGCATGAATGCCAAACCAGGTGATGAACTAACGGGGCTCGGCACGACGAGTAGGTTCGCGTAGTTCGATGAAGTTAGCGAACGCAGCGTGAGTGGTGGTGCGAGGTTGCGTTGTTTGAACCAGTTGACGTCGTAGTTGATGCACACATCGCCCGTGTCGACGGGAGTCGCCTCGTTGTTCGGCACAAGTTTGCGAGCCGACTCGTCGAGATCTGCAAGATTTTTTGACGCGTACGAAGTAAAAATATTTTGTGAAAGGGCACGCGAAAGCAGCGTGTTGTCGACGCCCCACAACACGTCAGCTTCGGGGTTGCCAGAAGTGAGACCGGCTTTTGTGACAAGTTCGCCGGCGTCGCCGCCGAGACTGATTTCGACGTCAATGCCGGTTTGTGCGGTGAAGTCGTCGAAGATGTTTGGCGACGGGGTGAACGAGTCATAGGCCAGAAGGGTGAGCGTGACTTTTTCAGAGGTGTCTGATTCGGTTGTCGAATTATCGATTGGTTTCTGGTCTGAGGTGTCATCAGAATTAGTTGACTGAGTATTGCTGCAAGCACCGGCTATTAGTGATGCGGCAAAAATAATTGCAAACAATTTTGTGATTTTTTTGGTTTTAGTGATGTTCATGATTTGCCCTTTGGTTGATGAATAACTAGTAATTGACCGAGTTCAACTGAGACTGATACTTGCTCGGTAATTGCGATGTTGCCTACACCGCGGGTCTCAAAGTTGGTGAGAGTTGCGTCATTTAGTTGCCAGCGCAAACCAGTTGTAAATATTTTTTCTGATTTGTTGCTGAAACTCTGCAGGCCAATCGTGTCGCCGATTTCAACTGTGAATTCGCAGGCAGCCGAGCCTTGTAGCGCAAACAGGTGAGCGTAGTTCCACAGTGCTTCGACATTTATTTCGTGCAGTTTTGGATTGAACATTGCAGCCACGACACCGAACTGATGGTCGAGTCTGCCGCCGCCGGCGGTGATGATGACGATACGTTCAGTTTTTTGGTCGGCGGCAAACAACAGCGCCGACTCTAGATCGGTGAAATCTTTGTCAGCGCTGTGGCGAATGGTTTGAGTGTGCGCAGATGTGGCGCGGGCGAGCGCGGTTGCATCCACTGAATCAAAATCGCCGATGACGACGTCGACATGCATATCAAGTTTCTGTGCCGTATGCAGGCCCGAGTCGGCGGCGATCACGAGATTTACATTTTGAATTGCGCGCGTTGCCTTGAGTGTGGCGTCGTTTGGCGGGAGACCGCCACTAAAAATTAGAGTTGTGTTGACCATTGTCGCTTCCTCCGCTGGCATTACCCAGATCAGGTGTGCGGGTCGGTGACGGCGGCCACCCTCTCAGCCCACCGAACCAGTGGACTCCCCGTGCGTATTGCCTTCACTATAACAACGTCAATTGCGTTAACGCAGGTAGCCTGCTTATTCAATGAGTCAATTGAGCCCCCTTGCAGGCGTCGCGCCTGCGACCAATCCATTGGTTGGGTCTGTCGACACGATCGTCACGATCACGCCTGTTGCTCACGCGAAATTAATTGAGTTGCGTGATGCCGAGTCTGAGCGCGAACGGCTTGGGTTGCGTCTTGAGGTTTTGTCTGGGCCTGGCGAAGATTTTCGGTACGACTTGGTGTTCGATGAGTTCGTCAAGGCGGCTTTCACCGACGAAGTGCGAACGATAAACGGGTTGAAAATCATTATCGGCGCGAAAGATTTAGATCTTTTGCGCGGTGCAGAACTTGATCATGATGATGCCAAGGGATTGCTGATTCGCAACCCGAATAAGCCGTTGAAGGCCAGTTTTGAAGGGCTCGTCGCTGACGACGAGATTTCGGCGCAGATTGAGGCGATCGTATTTAATGACGTCAATCCAGCTTTGTCGGCACACGGAGGGTTCGTGACTTTTGCAGGCCACGACAAAGAGGGCACGGCTTACTTCACCATGGGCGGCGGGTGTCACGGTTGCTCGATGTCGCGCCAGACGATGCTTGAGGGTGTGCAGACGATGTTGGTCGAGCAGGTTCCGGCGATTACGCGTGTGCGCGATATTACGGATCACTCGACTGGTGCTAATCCGTATTATTCGTAGTTCGTCAATGACGCCAAACGCTAAGATTCGGGCTTATGTAGAGGGCGTATTGACTGATAGTTTGGAAAGCAAATAGCAAAAATTTAAGGGGATAAATCATGGCTCGCACAGTGCGCGCGGCGTTATTGCAGACCGATTGGACGGGCGACAAAGGCTCGATGATCGACAAACACGAGGCCCAAGCCCGTGAAGCCGCCAAGCAAGGCGCACAAGTGATGTGCTTTCAAGAATTGTTTTATGGGCCGTACTTCTGCCAGGTGCAAGAGCCAGAGTATTACTCGTACACGGAGCCAATTCCCGATGGACCAACGACGAAACGATTTCAGGCACTCGCCAAAGAACTTGGCATGGTTCTCATCTTGCCGATGTACGAAATAGTGCAACCAGGTTTGTATTACAACACTGCCGCGGTGGTCGATGCCGATGGAAAATATTTGGGGAAATATCGCAAGCAACACATTCCGCAAGTAAAAGGTTTTTGGGAGAAGTATTACTTCACCCCTGGCACCGGTGGATATCCCGTTTTTGACACGGCGGTCGGCAAAGTTGGCGTTTACATTTGCTACGACAGACACTTTCCTGAAGGCTGGCGTGCGCTCGGTTTGAACGGTGCAGAGATCGTGTTCAATCCGTCGGCGACAAGTCGCGGACTGAGCGAATATATTTGGAAAATTGAGCAGCCAGCCGCCGCGGTCGCCAACATTTATTACGTCGGTGCGATCAACCGAGTTGGCATCGAGCCACTTGGTGATGACGATTTTTATGGTCAGAGTTATTTTGTTGACCCAGAAGGTAAGTTTGTCGGCAATCAGGGTGACCCGCACAAACCAGAGTTGATCGTGCGCGACCTGGACATGGACAAGATCAAAACAGTGCGTGATCGCTGGGCGTTTTATCGCGACCGTCGCCCAGATGCATATGACGAATTAGTAGAGCGCTAAAAGTTATAAACAAACCAGAGAGCAGGGAGGAAAAATGACACGCACACTTATTAAAAATGGAACCGTCGTCAGCCCGACTGGTCGACACGAGGTCGATGTTCTGATCGAAGGCGAGAAGATTCTTGCGCTGCTTGAGCGCGGTAAATCTGAATCACTAAATATCACTGCAGATAAAGTCGTCGACGCGACCGGCAAATATGTCGTGCCGGGTGGCATCGATGTGCATACGCACATGGAGTTGCCGTTTGGTGGCACCGCCGCAGTCGATACCTTTGAAACTGGCACGATTGCCGCGGCATGGGGTGGCGTAACGACGATCGTCGATATGGCGTTGCAGCGGTATGGCGAAAATGTTCATGAGGGTCTTGCCGAATGGCATCGCAAAGCAGGCGGCAACTGTGCCGTCGACTACGCGTTTCACCAAATCATCGGCGGTGTTGACGAACAATCCTTGAAAGATATGACTTATTTGGTCGACCACGAAGGCGTAACGAGTTTCAAGTTGTTCATGGCCTATCCGGGCGTGTTCTATAGCGATGACGGCCAGATT
>JAQCDY010000105.1 GCA_027729785.1 Actinomycetota bacterium
CGTTTGCGCGGTTCACGCTGATGTTCGTTTATGCGATTCAAAATCAGTTTTCGAAGGTGCGGTCGTTCGTTTTTATCGACGGCATCGACGAAGTGACCAAATTTTTTAAGTCGACCGAAGATATCGGCGAGGCGATCAATCGCGTGAACACCGAAGCCGATGTGGTTTGGGTCGACGGCCACAGCGACTACGGCCATGCGTTTGAGGTGTTCTTTGAGCGATACGGCAAAGACATCAACTCAAAGACAACGGTGTTGTTGCTGGGCGATGCACGCAACAATTATCATGCTGCGCAGTCTTGGGTGGTTAAAGAGATGCGCAAGCGTGCCCGCCATGTTTATTGGTTGAATCCCGAACCGAAGTCTTATTGGAACACTGGCGACTCGATCGTCGGTGAGTATGGCGCGCACACCGATGGCGTGTTTGAATGTCGAAACTTGCGCCAACTCGAAGGATTCGTCGAAAACTTAACCTGACTTGAGTTTGCGTCGCACAACGACGACCCAACCCGCCGCGACGAAAACCGAAAAAATAAACCATTGCGCGGTATAGCTCAGATGTGAGCCCGTTGCCAGAACCGGGTCGGCGATGCGCGCCAAGACTGACGAGTCCTTTGGCTGTGAGTCGAGCACCTCGAGATAGATCTGCGTGTTGAGATTTTCAATTTGCGCAGACAACCGTGGTAGATCGATGTTGATGATCTCATCTAAGACGCCTGTGGCTGGGTCGCTGAGTTCGCCAAAACGACGTATTTCAGAAAGTCGCACTCGGGCGATAATTCGCACCACGCCCGTCGGCGCATTTGGCGTTTGGGTGTTTTGCGAGATGAATCCCCGATTGACAAGAATGACCTGCTTGGGTAGGGCACCATCAATCAACAGCGGCGTGAGCGGGTCGACGCCCGAGATGCCTTCTTGCGAACGATTGACCGCAAGCAGAGTTTGTTCGTCGAGGTAACGGCCTATGACCGAAACATTGAGCCATTCGAGATCAGATGCCTTTGTTTTGTCGTCGCTTAGTTCGCCGAGCAAGTCATTCAAGTTTTTTGGTTGGGCGTTGATTCGCGCCGAGACGAGTTCATTGAAGTCGAGGCGCTCATGATAACGATCGTATTGCCAAAGTCCGAGATTGACCATCAGGACTATCGCCGCGACGACAGTCACATGCAACAACACCCAACTTGGTCGCAGTAAAAATCGATACTTCACGAAAACATCGTACCTGTACGCATCTTGACCAAATAGCGCAACTATCGTTCTAGATGTGAATAAGCACACGACCGATTTTTTGATTTGGGACGGTGACTGCGCATTTTGTGCACGATGCGTAAAATTTATCGAACGCCGAATTAAGACCGACGCGAAAATAGTCGCACATCAAAAGGCAGATCTGCAATCTCTAGGTTTGACGACTCAGCAATGCATGGCTGCTCTGCAGTGGGTGAATCGTGAAGGGACTATCCGCTCGGGTAGCAGGGCGGCGGCGGCACTTTTGCGCTCGAGTTCTTTGGGTTGGGCGATACTCGGAGTCGCCATCGACTTGCCGATCGTGCGGCTGATTTCATCCGCGATTTATAAAGTTATTGCCAAAAACCGCCAGCATTTGCCAGGTGGCACCGATGCATGCGCGATAGATCAACACGAATAGACCCCAACTCCGCCCGCGTGTTATTCATCACGCTATCCCGCTATCGTTATTAAGGCAATCAACGTTTAATTAGCGGGGTTTGCGAGTAGTTGCATCAGGAGTGACCAAATGGTCCGGCAACCGGGGTAAACCCACGGTGCCAGCTCACCTTCGGGTGGGGATGTGGCTCAGCGAAGGCTGAGCAACGGGCCGAACTCTAAATGCAAATTCTTGCATGCTGCGCACGATTTGAGAAACGAGTTCAACAATGGCCAGACATGATTATCCCGCGACTGGTGCGTGGCATGCTGGACAACCTTCGGGCACGCGAAAGTTTTTGCAGTTTCCCGTGGATCGACCAATCGCGTTAGACAACTCTTTGACCCTGCAAGATGTCACCATCGCTTACGAAACTTGGGGCGAACTAAACGCCGATAAGTCGAACGCAATTCTGTTGTGTCACGCGTGGACGGGCGACTCGCACGCTGCGGGTAGCGCACAAGAAGGCATGCCGACGCCAGGTTGGTGGGAAGGTCTCGTTGGTCCCGACTGTGCGATCGACACAAACAAGTGGTTCGTCGTGTGCACCAATTCTTTAGGTGGTTGTCAAGGTTCGACTGGCCCGGCATCGTTGCATCCGCAAGACGGCAAGCCATACGGTTCGAGATTTCCGGTGATTACGGTGCGCGACATGGTGCGCGCTCAAGTACGTGTTAGTGACATGCTCGGCATCGATGTTTGGCATTCGATCATTGGTGGATCGATGGGCGGCATGCAAGTGCTCGAATGGGCGATTACGTTTCCGCATCGCTTGCGCACCGCCGTGCCGATCGCAACGTGTTTTCAGGCCACCGCCCAGCAAATTGCCTGGGGGGCGATTGGGCGTCGCGCGATTCGGCTTGACACCAAGTGGCGAGGTGGAGACTATTACGACGCGGCTATTGGTGATGGTCCATGGCAGGGCCTGGCGATCGCGCGGATGATTGCCCAAGTTACGTTTCGTAGCGACAACGTGTTCACCGATCGTTTTGGTCGTGAACTCGCAGATATGGATGCCGACTACAACGGCCTCGGTCTTTGGGACAAATTCGAGGTCGAAAATTATCTCGACCACCACGGCGACAAGTTGATTCGTCGCTTCGATACGAATAGTTATTTGATCATCGGCAAGGCAATGGACTTGCACGACGTGGCACGCGGTCGGGGCACTCTGCAAAGTGCGATCAAGCGAATTGCGGCGCCGGTTTTATCACTGGGCATCTCAAGTGACATTTTGTATCCGACGTATCAGCAAAAACAGATTCGCGACATGATCAACGAAGTCGGCGGCAGTTGCGAATATGTCGAGATCGAATCACCGCACGGTCATGATGCATTCTTGATCAATCTCGACCAAGTCGGCAAGCCGATTAAGGCGTTTTTAGATCAACACGCGTTAGTTGATTAGTGCGTCGAGTGCGGCGACGCACTTGCTCGTCGCTGGCACACGCAATATGGCGCGATCTTCTGCGTCAATTTCGTTGACGACGACATAGTGGCGCCGTTTCAGATCTGTTGTTTCGGTGAAATAATTGACCTTCCACCGACCTCGAAAAGACCTGCCGTTTCGACCGCGTGCGTGAATTATCAATCGGGTCTCGTCGATCGTCACGCGCACATCGACCCACTTTGTTGAACCTGGATCATCTGCCATCATGCGAGCACTGAACCTCGTGCCATCTCGCGAGACCCATTGGGGCTCCAAGCGGTTGATCCACTTGAGCAGGGCGATGCCAACCGCGAAGAAGGCGAGTGTTGAAATCAAGTTCAATAGATTGCTACTCATCTCCGACTAGTTTGGCATCTAGCCGTATGTTTGCCGATATTGTATTTTTGTTTATTTCGTTGTCGATTACTTTGGGCATCTCGTTGAAGTTCGTCTCGGTGTCTTTGCTGATTGTCGCCGCAGGTTTGACTTGGGCGACGGTTTGGTTCTGGCGAACGGCTCGGCCCGAGCCCGAGTCGCTTGCCCCACTCGAGATCATGAGTCAACGCGAGTTTGCCGGCGCTGACGAAGATTCGCGAAAGAAAATGCTCAACTCGGTTCGCGCCGTGCCAGTAATTGATGCATCGCAAAGCTCGATCGAAACGAAGTAAGTTATTTCTATGGCTTCAACTTTCGACCCAGCGGCAATGATTGAGCGATTTCGTGAGCGTGCAGCATCGGTCAAGCGTCGACCGTTGCCGCCAGTGGCAGGTGAGGAGCGCCAACATTTTTTGGCACAAGCACAAGTTGACTTTCAAGATTTTGCGATGCTCGGTGATGCGACTGCCGCGGTCGAAGACGGCATCCTGACTTTGCGCATTGATTTACGACCTCCTGCAAAATGAAAATTTGCGCTAGATGAATTTTGTCGCCTTCGCGCGCGCACGAATCACGGCTGCACCAGTTTTGGCGGTGTTCGTTGCGGTTTTTGCTTGGGGTGTAGGTCCACTTCTGTTCTTGGCGCCTTCAATTTCGATCAATTCAATTTTGTTCTATCGAGTTTTGTTCTGGCCACCGCTGCTTTATTTGATCGCACGTCGA
>JAQCDY010000013.1 GCA_027729785.1 Actinomycetota bacterium
ACTTCAGCAACATAAAACGGCTGGGACAAGAAACGCTGCACCTTGCGGGCGCGCGAAACAGTCATGCGGTCTTCTTCCGAGAGTTCATCCAAACCAAGAATCGCAATGATGTCTTGCAACTCTTTGTAACGCTGCAAGATTTCTTGCACACGACGCGCCACGTTGTAGTGACGATCACCGACAGTTTCTGGCGTCAAGATTGTTGACGTCGAAGCGAGAGGGTCTACTGCTGGATAAATGCCCAACGATGCGATTTGTCTCGACAATTCGGTTGTTGCATCCAAGAAAGCGAACGTCGTGAACGGCGCTGGGTCGGTGTAGTCGTCGGCAGGCACATAAACAGCCTGCAACGAAGTAATCGAACGACCACGCGTCGAAGTAATGCGCTCTTGCAACTGACCCATTTCATCTGCAAGTGTCGGCTGGTAACCCACTGCTGACGGCATACGGCCCAACAGTGTCGAAACTTCAGAGCCAGCCTGTACGAAACGGAAAATGTTGTCAACGAACAACAACACGTCTTGGTTCTTGACGTCACGGAAGTATTCGGCCATTGTCAAAGCCGAAAGTGCAACGCGCAAGCGTACGCCTGGTGGTTCGTCCATTTGGCCGAAAACTAGTGCTGCTTTTTCGAACACACCCGACTCTTCCATTTCGAGACGCAAGTCGGTGCCTTCACGAGTTCGCTCGCCAACACCGGCGAACACTGACACGCCGCCGTGTTTTGATGCCACGCGGTTGATCATCTCGGTGATCAAAACGGTTTTGCCTACACCTGCACCACCGAACAAACCAATTTTTCCACCGGCCAAATATGGCGTGAGCAAGTCGATGACTTTGATGCCCGTTTCGAACATTCGCTTTGAGGGTTCGAGGGTGTCAAATGCCGGCGCTGGTCGGTGAATCTCCCAACGCTCAGCATCTTTGAAATCGTCGTTGTTGCCGTCGAGGCAATCGCCCCACACGTTCCATACGTGACCAAGAGTTTTGTCGCCAACAGGCACGGTAATGCCGCGACCCGTATCACGCACTGGCGTGCCTCGACGCAGACCGTCGGTTGGCTTCATGCACACAGCGCGCACGCGACTCTGACCAAGTTGCTGGGCGACTTCGGCCAAAATCACATTCGGCTTGCCGTCAACAGTAACTGTGAACTCAAGTGCTTGGTTAAGTTCTGGCAGCGACCCACGCGGAAACTCAACGTCGATAACCGGACCAGCAATCGCGACTACTCGCCCATCTTTGCGGTCTGTATTTGTTGCTGTGCTCATATTTTCTCCCTTTTAAAAATCGTTACTAATTATTTGCCATCTCGCGAACAACATCGTCTTTGTCGTCAGAGCCAAGTGCTTCGGCACCACTGACAATTTCCATAATTTCTGTAGTAATCGAATCTTGACGCGCGCGATTCATGATGCGCGACAAATTCTTGATCAACTCTTCGGCATTGTCTGTCGCCGATTTCATCGCGCGTTGACGAAATGCGTGCTCGCTAGCCGCCGCATTGAGCAGAGCCGCATAAATTCGCGCCTCAACATAGCGCGGCAGCAATGTTTCAAGAATTAGATCAGGATCTGGTTCAAACTCGTAATTTCCACCCGAGGCCGACTTGCCGTCGCCACCAGCAATGACATCACGTTCAAGCGGCACAAGCGGGCGACGCACAACTTCTTGTCGGCCCGACGACACGAACCGCGTATACACAAGTTCAACGCGATCAACCTCGCCGCTCAAATACAAATCAACAACGAACTGGCCAATCGCTTTAGCATTCTCATATTTTGGCGCGTCAGAAAACCCAGTAAAGCTCTTCGAGGTTTTGTATTGACGAAACCTGAAATAGTTCTCGGCCTTACGACCGACGGGCACGACAAGATAATTTTTTGACGCCAAGACATCGGCCTTGACTTCGCCTTCTGTGGCGCGCAAAATGCCTGCGTTGTAACCGCCACATAGACCACGGTCGGCAGAAATCGCCACATAGCAAGTCGTGCGAATCTCAGGTCGTGCCTTAAGAAATGCCGACGAGTTGCCAGCACCACCAGCAGCCAAGTCTTTGACAACTTCAGTGATTCGTTCGCTGTATGGCACGGCGGCGGCAACTCGCTGTTGCGCTTTTACGATGCGCGAGCCAGCAATCAACTCCATTGCGCGCGTGATCTTCTTGGTCGCTAAAACCGATCTGATCCGACTGCGCAAAATGCGCTCTTGCCCGCCCGCCATTTTGGTTTAGACCTACTCTGTCGCGAGCGTTTTTGCGCTCGCCGCTTCGCCAGTTTCACCAGCATCAGTTTTTGTTGGATCAACAGCGCCTGATTTCTTAGTCGGTACGAAACCATCTTTGAATGCAGCGACGATCGAAGCCAAATCTTTTGGCACATCGGCTTTTGGTTCTTGGCGAATGCCCGAAAGCAAACCAGCGTGGCGTGAACGCATATGTTCGAGAAGTTCGTTCTCGAATCGGCGCACATCAGCAACCGGAATCGTGTCAAGGTAGCCCTTGGTGCCGGCAAAAATCGAAACAACCTGCTCTTCAACCGGCATCGGCGAGTTGAGCGGTTGCTTCAACAACTCAACCAAGCGATATCCGCGCTCAAGCTGGGCTTTTGAAATTGCGTCAAGTTCGCTACCGAATGTCGCAAATGCCTCGAGTTCACGAAACTGCGCCAGGTCAAGTTTCAGCGTGCCTGAAACACTCTTCATCGCCTTGATCTGTGCGGCGCCACCTACGCGGCTTACCGAGATACCTACGTCAACTGCCGGACGAACGCCAGACTTGAACAAGTTGTCTTGCAAATAAACCTGACCGTCGGTGATTGAAATTACATTGGTCGGAATATACGCCGACACGTCACCAGCTTTTGTTTCGATAACTGGCAACGCAGTCAACGAACCAGCACCGCGCTCGTCGCTCAATTTTGCGGCGCGCTCGAGCAAACGACTGTGCAGGTAGAACACGTCGCCCGGATATGCCTCGCGACCTGGTGGACGTCGCAACAACAACGCGATCTGTCGATAGGCCTCTGCCTGCTTTGACAAGTCGTCGTATACGACTAGCGCGTGCTCGCCGTTTTCCATCCACTGCTGGCCGATCGCGCAACCTGCGTATGGCGCAAGATATTTGAACGGCGCAGGGTTTGACGCCGGCGCGGCAACAACGACCGTGTATTCAAGCGCACCGAATTGGCGCAACACTTCAACTGTTTGAGCAATCGTCGAACCCTTTTGACCAATCGCCACATAAATGCACTTCACTCCCAAACCACGCTGGTTAAGAATCGTGTCGATTGCAATGGTTGTCTTACCGGTCTTGCGGTCGCCAATGATCAGTTCGCGCTGACCGCGACCGATCGGTGTCATCGCGTCAATCGCTTTGATGCCGGTCTGCAACGGCTCGTGCACTGGCTTGCGACCCATGATGCCTGGCGCCTGCACTTCAACACGACGCATGATCGCACCAACAATGTCGCCCTTGCCATCAATCGGTTGACCAAGTGCGTTCACTACTCGTCCCAACATCGCATCGCCAACCGGCACCGACAAAATTCGACCGGTAGCTTTAACCGTTTGATTTTCTTCGATTGATTCTGCTTCGCCAAGCACAACGACACCGATCGAATCTTCGTCAAGGTTCAACGCCAAACCAATCGTGCCGTCTTCAAATTCAAGCAACTCGTTAACTGCGCAATCTGGCAAACCACTTACGCGGGCAATACCGTCACCCACTTCTGTGACGCGCCCAACCGTGCGGGCTTCAACCGATGGCTTGTAGCCGTCGAGCCCTTTTGTGATTGCCGCTGCGATATCGCTCGCAGAGAGTGTGAGTTCAGCCATGTTGTGTATGTCCTTTCAGAACTATTTCAGATTCGTGTCTTAATTTGTTCAAGTCGCGTGCGCACGGTGTCGTCAATTACTTCGTCGCCGACAGTTGCAACCAACCCACCAAGCACTGATGGATCAACCACGACTTTGAGGTTTAATTTGCGGCCGGTTGATTTGCTCAGCGCATCTGCAAGGCGTTTCGTCTGATCGTCAGACAAAGCAACTGCACTTCGTACCTCGGCAACTTCGCGTTGCTGCTCACTCGATGCTCGTTGCACAAGTCGATCGACGATCGACACCAAGTCGCGACCGCGACCTGCACCAACGATCAATGAAACAAGTTGCATGCTCGTGTTGCTGGATTTGCCACCCATAAGTTGCTCAACAATTTGCTGGCGACGCTCAGCCGGAATCGTTGCATCGGTCAAGACACCTCGCAACTGCTCGCTCGACTCAACTGCTCGCGCCATGCGAAAGAGTTCATCTTCAACAACCGACAAGTTGCCCTCAGCCTGGGCTACTTCGAAAAGTGCCCGGCTGTATGCCTCGATGCGTACGTCGCTCATTTTGCCGCCCCTACACCTTTAATGAAATTCTCGATCAGTTCTTGTTGGGCGCGCTCGTTGAGACTCGCGGCAACTGCAGAAGATATTGCGGCACTCGATAAGCGAGCAATCTCGCCACGAAGTTCTTCACCGCTACGACCACGGGCCGCTGCCAAATCGGCAGAGGCTTTAACTTCGAGATCGGCAACCTCTTTCAGCAAGCGAGCACGACCATCAGCCATAATTGCCGTCGCCTGCGCATCGGCTTCGGCCAAAATCTTGCGTCGCTCAGACTCGATGTCGCCAAGTGCAGTGCGAATACCAGCAGCATCTGTTTCAGACTTTGAGCGTGCATCGGCCGCACCGTCCAGCTCTTTTTGAATTCGTGCGGTGCGTGCGTTCATTGACTTGACGATCATCGGCCAACCGAACTTATAGAGCCCGAAAAAGATTATGCACGAGGCAATGCCACCGTAAACAATTTCTGCCGTCTCTGGCAACAACCAGTGATGCGTCTGGCTTGGATCTTCGACCGCAAACAAGCTTGTTACTACTAAATTCACGACCGAGTTCCTTCCATCGCTTGCTGCACCGACCGTGTCACAACTGCATTGTCGGGAGACACCCCAACTGCAATTTGTGTCGCACGAGTCGTTACCGCAGTTACCGCTGAAACGATCTGACCTTGCGCTGCGGCACGAGCCGCAGCAACTTCTGTTTCGGCTTGCGCACGACGTGCGGCAATTTGCTCATTGATTTCGGCGATCTTCGCCGAACGCTCTTTGTCAAGGGTCAGTCGAGCCGCCTCAAGCCGCCGAGCAGCCTCACTTCTGATCTCGGCAACTGCCGACTCATAACGAGCAACATCTTGCTTTGCGCCATCACGAGTAGCCGACGCGTATTCATGATCTGCCTGGATCGATTCGTATCGACTCGCCATGCCCTTGCGCACCTTTGGCACAAGAAACAAGCGCATCAAGAACAGAAACACGATGAACGACCCAGCGCCCCATGCCAACTCTTTAATTTCGGGCGCGATCGGGTTCGGCCCAGCGCTTACTGGTGCACCTTCTTCGCTGCCCGTCTCGGCAGATACGACGTCAAAAGAGACGCGCACTTGCGAAAACGAGTTGACATCGACGAACGCTGTGAGCATGAAGTCTCTTAGGCGTACTTAAGAAGAATGAATACAACGAAACCAATAAGCGCAAGCGCCTCGGTAAATGCGATACCAAGAAACATCGTGGTACGCACCATGCCTGCGGCTTCTGGCTGACGAGCCATTGCCTCGATCGCGCTTCCGAAAATAAGTCCGATGCCGATGCCGGGTCCGATTGCTGCAAGACCGTAGGCGAAACCTGCGGAACCTGCGGCAGCAATGTTCTTCTCGTCGCCGGCAGCGGCTTCAGCAGCCGCCGTGACGATCTTTGATAGTGCTTCCATTTTCTTGTGTCTCCTGTCTGGTTGTTATTGCTTAATTACTTAATGCTCTGGATGTACCGCGCCGGCAATATAGACCGCCGCGAGAATTGTGAAAATATATGCCTGCAAAAACGCAACTAGCACTTCGAATCCGGTCAAAAAAACCAACATGAAGAACGGCAAAACACCGATCGGAATCAAAATCTTGTCGCGCGCCTGAAATAAAGCCTCGCTGAGCAGGGCGAAAATCACCAACAGCAAGTGACCAGCCAACATGTTGGCGAAAAGTCGCACTGCGAGCGAGAACGGGCGAACAATCAGAGTCGAAATGAATTCAATCGGTGTCACAAGAATATAAAGCGCCTTGGGCACCCCGGGAGGAAACAACACGCTCTTGAAATATCCGAAGAAACCTTGGTGCTTGATGCCCTGAACGTTGAAGATCACCCAAACGAGCACCGCCAAGAACATTGGTATCGCCATGCGGGCAGTTGCCGGCATCTGGATAAACGGAATGATGCCGGGCACGTTGCACAGATAGACGAACACGAACAATGTCAACAAGAACGGTGTCCAACCCAAACCATCGCGACCCATCGTCTGCATGATGATGTTGTTCTCGATAAATTCGACACCAACTTCGGCCAAATTGCGCGTGCCCTTCGGTGCGACCTTCGGGTCTTTGCGCGCTGCCGAGAGAAAAACCAGAGTGCCGATGAGTGCCGCAGCGACGGCAATGATCCCGACTTTGTTTAAGCCAGGCACCACATCGCGCCAGCGCAACAACTCGTTGATCGGCGGAAACTCAAACGACAAAATAGTGTTGATAATCATCTTGCGGTTCTTTCAGATTGTTGTATTGATTTTTCTTTAGATTGTTTTTTCGGCTTTAGGCCCGGGTACGCAAGCGACAAAGAAACATATCGCAACTCCCAAAACAACAAACCAAGATGAGCCAAAATTATCGTCAACCCAAGTGGTATCAATTCGACCCACGAACTCTGGCGAACGACGAACACCGCCACTGCTACGAGCGCCAAACGCAACAAGTAGCCAAACAACATCGCTGCCATCATTAATGCATAAGAAATTCGCGCCGTGTAAGCCACCAGTGCAGCCGCCAAACCAAAATTTCCGAACACGATTGCCAACGCATACGCACATGAGTACGCACCGTTTGCGCCCCAAATTAATGCACTGACCGCAATCAAAACTGGTGCAGCAATCAACCCGTGTTTGATGATGTCGCGCACAATCGCTGCTTCAGGGGCTGGCCCCGTGTCGCGCATCGACAAAATTGAAATCTTCGTGTCTACATCCAGAGCCGACATAATTTACTGCTTGCCCACAAGGTCCGAGTTGCGCATATGCCGTGTCGCAACACCGCGACGCTTAACTTCTTGAGTTTGCATATCTGTGTCGTAGACAAACCAAAGTCTGACAAAACTCCCGAGCACAGAAAACAGACTGCATAAAATCATAAAGATGGGTCGAGTTTCAAATGCATTGTCTAGCAGCAGACCGACCATGAAAAAAACGCCGACGCTAACGGCAATCTCGACGCCTCTTCCAAGTGAATCGTGAGACGAAGTTGCGGTGCGCGCGACTGGCTTACGAGTTGGCAAGAGTTTCAACGTTGATCCTCAGTTAATTTGCAACAGACTGGATTGTCTGTTGCTTGTGAACGGAAGTACAAACTAGACGCAAACTCGCAAACTGCGCAAACTGGCTAATTAGTGAACTTGTGCTTTGTGAGCCTGTCGTGAAACAACGTAAACCCACCCAGTGCGAGCGCCACTAATAAAAATAGCCACAGGTTCGTCCGCCCGTCATAAAGCGCGGGATACAAAACAAAGCCAGACAACAGCGCCGTCCAAAGCCACAAAATCACCACCGCTCGTCGCGGTCCGTGTCCCAGCCTGATCAAATGGTGATGCAAGTGACCAGTATCAGCAGTGGCAAAACCCGCGCCACTTCGCGTGCGTCGCACGATGGCAAAAATCACATCCAGAATAGGTACGCCTAATACAAGAATCGGGATGAGCAACGGCGCCAGAAAGAAATAAGTCTGACCACTCACGCTCGTTTCAGGGTTGGCTCGACCGCCGACCACACTGGTCGAAACCGCGACAAGCAGACCCAACAACAACGCGCCGCTATCGCCCATGAATATTTTCGCCGGGTTGAAATTGAATGGCAAAAAGCCGACACAAATACCCACGGTGATTATCGCCACGAGCGGTCCGATGTTTGGCTCACTGAGCAATCCGTTCAAGCCCATGTCTCTGCTGTAGACGAAAAACGCGGTCGAAGCAATCGCCACGATGCCTGCCGCCAGACCATCCAGGCCGTCAATCAAATTGATTGCTTGTGTCATGCCGAGCAGCCACAACATCGTGAACAACGGAATCCAATCGTTTGACAACACGAACACATCGACGAACGGCGCACGAAAATAAATCATCGTCACGCCAAACCAAATCAACGCTACGGCTGCAACTACGATGCCCGTCACTTTCATCGGCGCCGATACTTCGTGAATGTCGTCGATCAGCCCCAAAACGAAAACGATTAATCCGGCGATAATCACACCAACCAGTTCCGAATTGTTTTTGAACAATGGATCAAATCTGTCCATCTGCCACGCTGTGAAGATCGCGGCGACTAGCGCGACAAAAAAAGCGACGCCACCCACGTCGGGTGTCGCTTCAGGGTGATTACGCCGTTCGTCCGGGGTCGCCAAAAAACCGAACTTGCGCGCAAACAACGCAACGATCGGCGTCATGATCGCCGTTACTGCTGCTGCAACTCCGCCAACAATTAGATAGCCGGAGAGATCTTTCATTTAACGAGGTTTATCTCGCCTTTAGATCTGCATAAACCGGAAACTTCGCGCACAACTGCGCAACTTTGGCGCGTACCTCGGCGACCTTTGCTGCGTCATTGCGATTGCGCAATGTAGTCACTATATATTCGGCGATCAGTGGCATCTCTGCTTCGCGCATGCCCTGCGTCGTTACCGACGGCGTACCGATGCGCACACCAGAAGTAACAAACGGACTGCGTGGATCATTGGGTATCGAGTTCTTGTTCAGCGTGATGCCTGCGGTGTCGAGCACGATTTGTGCTTCTTTACCCGTCAATTCTGCATCGAACGGCTGCAGGTCAACGACCATCATGTGGGTATCGGTGCCACCAGAAACGAGTCTGAAACCATGACTTGCAAGTGCAGCCGCGAGTGCAGCCGCATTTTTGACGATCTGGTGTGCATATTCTTTGAAACTTGGTTGCAACGCCTCCTGAAATGCAACGGCTTTTGCCGCGATTGCGTGCTCAAGTGGCCCGCCTTGGCTTCCCGGAAACACCGCCTTGTCGATCACCGGCGCAAGTTCTTTGCGACACAAAATACAACCCCCACGTGGCCCGCGCAATGTCTTGTGAGTAGTGAAAGTTACAACGTCAGCAAACGGCACTGGGTTCGGGTGCGCACCACCAGCAACAAGTCCAGCGATGTGTGCAATATCAAACATCATCATCGCACCAACTTCGTCAGCAATTTTTTTGAAAGGTTCTGGCTCTAGCCGTCGTGGGTAACTAGTTGTTCCGGCGACAATCAATTTCGGTTTGTGGGCGATCGCCAACTCTCGAATCTCATCAAAATTTAAGCGCTCATCTGTTGGCCCAACTTTGAATGAGTGGAAGTTATACAAAATTCCACTCGCATTCACGGGCGAACCGTGCGTCAAGTGGCCGCCGTGGTCAAGACTCAAACCTAGAACCGTGTCACCTGGGTTCAACAGACCCAAATACACGGCCATGTTGGCACCTGCCCCCGAATGTGGCTGCACATTGGCATGGTCGGCGCCAAACAATTTTTTTACTCGCTCGATTGCCAATGCTTCAATATCGTCGACTACCGCATTGCCACCGTAATAGCGCTTGTTCGGGTAACCCTCGCTGTATTTATTCGTCAATACCGAACCAGTTGCAGCCATCACATCGGGTGACGTAAAGTTCTCACTGGCAATCAACTGCAAACCAGTCACCTGTCGTGCTCGCTCTGCTTCAAGCAGATCAAAAATTGCTGTGTCGTGATTCGTCTCAGATGGCCAAGGCACTATTTACTCTCCCTATTTTAATTAGATTCCAATTTTTCAATTTCGCTGATTTGCACAACTCGGCGTTCATGTCTCCCGCCTTCAAACTCCGTGCTGAGAAACTTATCAACGATCTGCTCGGCTTGCAGTATCGATACGACTCTGCCACCCATCGACAAAACATTGGCGTTATTGTGCGATCGTGCCATTTCTGCGAGATATAAATCGTTGCACAATGCCGCGCGCACCCCGTTAATTTTGTTCGCCGCGATCTGTTCGCCCTGACCACTGCCGCCCAACACAATGCCAAAATCGACCTTGCCGTCGCGCACCGCCCGCGCCACATTCGCACAAATCTCTGGGTAGTCGACACTTTCCGTCGAATCAGTGCCGTGATCGGCAACCTGCAATCCCTTGCCCGAAAGATACTTGACCAGATGCTGCTTGAGCTCAAACCCCGCATGATCAGCACCAATGGCAATCTTTCTCATCGCTGAAAGTGTATATAAGTAATGTGTTGGGTGATGTCGATTGACCCACGCACGCCAGTGCTTGTTGGACAGGGCCAGATCGTCAATCACATTGCGAGTTCGACCGACGCACGCGAACCAGCGTTGCTAATTGCCGAAGCAATTCGCCAAGCCGCAACCGACGCCAGCCTGGATGCGCTTCCTGAAATCGACGCACTACATATTGTTCGTCTGCTTTCTTGGAAATACGCCAACCCGGCATTCACCGTCGCTTCTCTGTTGGGGATCAAAACGCGCGCGCACGGCATAACCCCGCACGGTGGCAATATGCCGCAATTGCTGATCAACAAACTCGCGCTCGAAATCCAACGCGGCGAGCTAGACATCGCGATTGTCGCTGGCGGCGAAGCATCAAACTCTCGCGCCCGTGCACATCGCGAAAACGCGACTCTAAAATGGTCAGAATCTGACGTAGATACGCCAACTGCGAAAAACATCATCGATGACTCGGCGATGAGCAGTGCCGAAGAAATCGCCCGCAAAATTATTTTCCCCGTACAGATTTATCCGATGTTCGAGTCAGCGCTTCGCGCAGCAGCAAAACGAAACACCAACGAGCACGACCAGATGATCAGCGAGCTGTGGTCGCGCTTTAGCAATGTCGCTGCGACAAACGACTTCGCCTGGAGCAAAACACCGCTCACCCCCGAACAAGTTCGCTCAGTCACACCAAATAACCGTATGATCGGTCTGCCCTATCGCAAGGCGATGAACTCAAACAACCAGGTCGACATGGCGGCGGCACTAATTATCTGTTCGGTCGCCAAGGCGACTCAACTCGGCATTCCCCGCGACAAATGGATATTCCCGATTGCGGGCACCGACTGCCACGAGCACTACTACATTTCAAACCGATTCTCGTTCGCCGACACACCGGCAATCAAACTTGGCGGTGAGATGGTATGCGAACTCGCCAACAAATCGCTACGAGATATCTCGCTGATCGATTTGTATTCGTGCTTTCCTTCGGCTGTGCAACTCGGCGCACAATCACTCGGCCTCTCGCTCAATCAGCAACTCACGATCACTGGCGGTTTGTCATTTGCTGGCGGACCATGGAACAACTATGTGATGCACGCCATCGCCACAATGATGATCAAACTTCGCCAAGCCAACAACTCGTCAACCGAAGGTTTTATCTGGGCCAACGGTGGTTACGCCACCAAACACTCTTTTGGTATTTACTCGGCGGTGCCACCCAAAAATGGCTTTCGTCACGGCTCGCCCCAGACAACTATCGACTCGCTCGGCAAGCGCGAACTTGCGACACCAGCACAAGCAGCCGCGTCAGACTCAGGCAGAGCCACAGTCGAAGCATTCACAGTGATGCACGACCGCGACGGTCAACCCGAAACCGCGATCGCTGCAACGCTGCTCAAAGATTCGCGCCGCGCTTGGGCGACTTCAACTGATCCACAAGTTACAAAAGCACTTTGCACTGGTGAATGGGTCGGGCAACAAGTCACCCTCGACCCAAGCGGCACCCTGCTGATTTAAATTTTTGCGAGCGCGATGCGGTCGCGACCAGCAAGATCTTGGCGAATCTCAATCTGCTTGAGGTTATTTTGTGTAAGCAACTGTCGCACGGCGTCACCCTGTTGATGACCAATTTCGAGCACCAACCAGCCATCTTTTGCGAGCCACTCGCCGGCATACGAAATAATTTCACGACAAGCGTCGAGACCGTCTGAGCCGGCGAACAACGCCAAGTGCGGCTCATAATTGCGCACACTCGCCTCGACACTCGGGTCATACACACCGATATACGGCGGGTTGCTGACAATCAAATCAAAACTGTTTTTGAGTTCGCTCGGCAACGCCGCAAACCAACTGCCTTGCGCGATTCGCACATCACCATCAATCAAACCCAAGCCCGCCAGGTTGGCGCGCGCAACTTCAAGCGCATCAGCCGACAAATCAGTCAGCCAAACTTCGGTAGTTTCGCGAGGCAGTTCACTAGCCAACGACAATCCGATCACGCCACTACCAGTGCCCAAATCAGCAACTCGTAATTTTGATTTTGATTTGAGCATCATTTCGTGCGCTAGATCAAGCGCCGCTTGCACCACAACTTCTGTCTCCGGTCGCGGAATCAACACACGATTGTCAACCAAGACGTCTAAATGTCGGAACGCCCATCTTTTCATCACATATTGCAGCGGCTCACCGGTCAAGCGACGCCCAATCATCGCTCGTAACGCAATCCCACAGCGCTCGCTGACGATTTCATCACGAGCAGCATCAAATTCGACGCGATCTAACCCGCTGGCGTGCTCACTTAGCCAACGCGCTTCTTGTTCGCTGCCCAACTCAACGGCGCTAACTCTTAGCAACTCTCCCCAAGTGATTGTCTCGTCGTTAACCACGATGAGATTATTTCTCGCCAGTGTCAGCCAACTGCTCAGTCTGATACTCGAGTGTCAGCGCATCAACAACCGGGTCTAAGTTGCCCGCCAATACTTCTTGCAGTTGATGCAAAGTGAACCCAATTCGGTGATCGGTCACGCGACTGTCTTTGAAGTTGTAGGTGCGAATTTTTTCACCACGTCCTCCACCACCAACTTGCGCCTTGCGTTCTGCCGACGCTCGTGCCTGTAGTTCTTCTTCTTGTCGCTTGAGCAACCGTGCCCGCAAAACTTGCATCGCTCGCAAACGATTTTGCAACTGACTGCGCTCATCCTGCATCGCCACGACGACACCGCTTGGTCGATGCGTAATTCGCACCGCAGAGTCGGTCGTGTTGACACCTTGACCGCCAGGACCACTGGCTCGATAAACATCAATCTGCAAATCTTTTTCGTCGATATGCAGCTCAACTTCTTCGGCCTCAGGCAGGACCATAACCGTTGCCGAACTGGTGTGAATTCGCCCTTGGTTTTCAGTCGCCGGCACTCGCTGCACACGATGTGGCCCGCCCTCGAATCGCATTCGTGTCCACGCGGTCTCGCCCTTGAAGATCATCACGACTTGATTGATGCCACCTTTTGGCGAAAGATCAAGCGACAAAACCTCGACGCTCCAGTTATTGCGCGCTGCATATGCCTTGTACATGTCGAACAGATCACTGGCAAACAAGTTTGCTTCTTCGCCGCCTTCAGCACCGCGAATTTCAACAATGATGTTCTTGCCCTCATTCAGGTCAGGCGGTAACAACAAAACCTTCAACTCGTCTTCAAGTTTTGCAATCATCGCCGTTGCCGAACTCAACTCTGTTTGCAGTTGATCGCGCTCGGCACCACTCGCGTCGGCGATTAATTCGCGCGCGGCATCAGCATTGCCCGTCGCGGTTCGATATTTGCGGATGCACTCGACAAGCGGCGTCATCTGTTTATATTTTCGCGACACCTCACGCAATTTGTTTTGGTCTTGAAGAACTTCAGGCGTAGCCATACTCGACTCAAGATCCAAGAAATCTCTCTCAATACTTTCGAGTCGTTGAAGCACGGTGATCAGACTATGGCATCAAAGTTGACGCTGTACTGCTGCGATCAGCACGTCAACGCCGACAAATCGTGCTGGTCGTCGCATCAACTGTGCAACTCGCTCGATTGCAGGCACAATGTCGCGCGTCGGCATTGCAAAAATCAACTCAGCCGTGCTGTTTATTTGCCCCTGCGCATCAGCACCAAACGAAACCACATCTGGGTCAACGCCCACGCTGAAAATCACGACGATCTTCTCGCCAGTCGTCGACACACCGACCGCACAACATGGCACCGTGTCCTTCAAATTTGTACGCGGCAACGGAGGTTGCGCAGGTTGCAGAAACTCGGCGCCAACGAGTTGTGGCGACCGACAAACATAGTCACGCAACATTCGTTCGCGCGCCAACTGATTCAATGGATGGACCCCCGCCCCCACGACACGACGCGCCGCAACCTCGGCAATCACTTTGCGCAAACTCTCGGTCGTCGCGGTTTGACCATGCAGCAGTTTAAAAGTCTCGCGATCATGCGCACCCACGCCGATCTCTAATTGGCTCTCACCCTCGACGCGAACGACTCGACATACTTCAAGCCCACAAACTTCACCGACTATGACACCGTGTTCACGCACGACCTCGGCGCCAGCCGACTTAATGAATTCAGCAAACATTTCATCAGCGATGCCCACTTCAAGTTTTTCGACCTGTGTCGGTATCGCAAGTTGCGCCGTACCCGACGCTTCAACCGCAAAAACTTCGATTGCAAAATCAAAATGAGTCGCGATGCGTGCCAAATCACCGGCATTTTCATCCGTAAAAAGTTTCAGTGCAGTGGCACCGTTGCGCAAAGCCCAGATCAACGCCGGACCAAGGCTGCGCTGATGACGCGCGGTTACGAGCACCCACGCCACGCCGTCGGCGACTAGACCAACTGCCGCCCCGAACTCGGTCGTCTCAGAGTCGACACTCGCACGTTGAGCACCAACAAGTGCTCGCAAGCGCACACCCGCCACACGCACAGAATGAGATGAATGAGACGAATTACCAGCTTTACTCGCCATGACGCGACGAAACTTAAGACGTCGGTTGTTTGGCGATTTCGGCGAGGAACTCGTCGTTGTTCTTGAACGTCTTCAAACGATCAATCAACAACTCAAGCCCTGGCGCGGCACTACCTTCGGCGGCGAGACCACTTAACACGCGGCGCAACTTCCAGACCATCTGCAACTGCTGACGATTGAACAACAATTCTTCGTGGCGCGTGCTCGATGCATCTACATCGATTGCTGGATAAACACGTCGCTCGGCAAGTTTGCGATCCAGGCGCAACTCCATGTTGCCTGTTCCTTTGAACTCTTCGAAAATTGCGTCGTCCATGCGGCTGTTTGTCTCAACAAGCGCAGTCGCCAAAATTGTCAAACTGCCACCCTCTTCAATGTTGCGCGCCGCACCAAAAAATTTCTTTGGTGGATACAGCGCGCCAGCATCGATACCACCCGACATCACGCGACCGGTCGTCGGTGCTGCAAGGTTGTAGGCGCGCGACAAACGAGTGATTCCGTCAAGAATTATCACGACATCTTCACCCATCTCAACCATGCGCTTGGCTTTTTCGATCACCAATTCGGCAACATGTGTGTGCTCTTCGGAAGGTCGATCAAAGGTGGATGAAACTACTTCGCCCTTCACGGTGCGTCGCATGTCGGTAACTTCTTCGGGTCGCTCGTCGATCAACAACACGATCAGTTTCACCTCCGGATGATTTTTTTCGATTGAAGTCGCGATCGTCTTCATCACGGTGGTCTTACCGGCTTTTGGCGGAGACACGATGATGCCACGCTGACCTTTGCCGATCGGTGAAATCAAGTCGATGATTCGCGCCGTCATATTGGTCGGATCACTGGCGGTTGAAAGTTCTAACTTCTCATCAGGAAACAAAGGTGTGAGATCTTCGAACTTCGGCCGAGCTTTCATCTTGTCCGCATCGACACCGTTGATCGTGCGAATGTCGATCATGCCCGGGTTCTTTTCGTTTCGCCCAGCAGGACGGCACATTCCAGTTACATGGTCGCCTTTGCGCAAATTAAATTGGCGAGTCAATCGAACCGAGACATATGCATCGCCCGATGAAGCCAAGTAACCGTTCACGCGCAAGAAGCCGTAGCCCTCGTCGCGCAAATCTAAATAGCCCGCTACTTCAACCGGATCATTGTTAATCGGTTCGTTCGACTCTTGCATTTCATTCGATTCGTAGCGGTCGTCGCCTTGTGGACCTTCATCACGTGGATTTCTAAAACCACCAGGTCCGCGACGGCGTCGACGGTTGCGATTGCGACCCCCACCATCTTGGTCGTTGTAGTTACGCTGAAAATTGCGGTCGTTGCGATCATTACGGTCGTTGCGCGGACCACGATCGTTACGCGGGCCACGATCATTGCGATCGTTACGATCGTTGCGATCATTCGCGCCAGCGTCATTTTGGTCGCTGACTCTGCGAGCATCAGGTGCAATCGGTGTGCCTTCGTGCTCGGCAAGTTCAATTTCCCACTCGGCGAGCGGCTGCCCATCTGCACCCAGCGCCGGGCCATCTGACTTCTTGGCACTCGCCACAGTCGGCTTGGCAGGCGCAACCGGCTTGGCACTCGCCACAGCCGGCTTAGCGGGCGCCGTCTGTTCAAGTATCAAATCAATAATCTCTTCTTTTTTTGCACGCGCCGCCGACTTCACGCCGAGCGCCTTTGCGATAGCAACAAGCTGCTCACGATCTTTTGCTTCAAGTGCCGATTGTTCAAGGGCTTCACTAGCCACAATGCCTTCTTTCAGGGCAACAGAATTTTTTGTTACCCAACTTGCCGCTAAAACTCAATATGCAGGAGCACAAATCAGATTGCGTTGAAATGCGTCTGCCACGAATTGGCGGCGTCTCACTCGGGATTCCGAGCAAGACAAGACTAGCCGAATATCAACTCAATGACAACAATCAGGTCACTGACGGCAACCAGCAACAAATGCCTGCACCGCCTGCAAATCGTTGGGCAAAGAAACACTTCGCTCGGGCCGCGTCATCAAATCGGCCAGATGCTCAGGCATCTGCGGCGTCTGCCCGGTCGCCCGTCGTACCGCATCCGGAAACTTCGCGGGGTGTGCAGTCGCCAGCGTAATCATTGGCGTATTTTTTGGATAATCAACGCCCGCACTTTGACGCGCCGCCGACAACCCCACCGCCGTATGTGGATCAATCAACATCCCTGACTGCTTGTACACATCTTGCATCGTGGCCAAAGTTTGTTCGTCGTTGCAGCGTCGACCAACGAACACCCCTGAAATCCACTGCTGATAAACGCTTACGGCTAAATCAAGTGTGCCTGCGGCGCGAAAATTAGTCAGTTGCTTGGCTGTTGCCAGACCATCGCGGTTGTTCATTTCAAAAAGCAGTCGCTCAAAATTCGACGACACCTGAATATCCATGCTCGGACTCAAAGTCGGCACCACCTCGTTGGCGATCATTTTCTTTGACTCAAAAAATCGGGTCAAAATGTCGTTCGCATTCGAGGCGACGACAAAACCGTCAATTGACGCGCCCATCTGCTTGGCAATCCAGCCTGCCAAAACATTGCCGAAGTTTCCTGTCGGCACGCTGAACACGGCCGAACGCCCGAGTTTCTCGGTGGCGGTTATGTAATAGACCACTTGAGCCATCACCCGCACCCAGTTGATCGAATTCACTGCCGAAAGTTGATTGGCGTCGCGAAACTTCTGGTCGTTGAACATCGCCTTGACCAAATCTTGGCAGTCATCAAATGTGCCATCAATCGCAACGGCATGAACATTTGGCGATATGACTGTCGTCATCTGCCGGCGTTGCACATCACCGACACGATTGTTCGGGTACAGCATTACAAGATCGACGTTGCGACACGAAGCCACGCCATCAAATGCCGCACCACCCGTATCGCCACTGGTCGCACCGACAATCATCACGCGTTCGTTGCGTTGCGTCAGAACATGGTCAAACAACTTGCCAACAAGTTGCAGCGCCACATCCTTGAACGCCAATGTCGGGCCGTGAAATAGCTCAAGTAAATATTCGTTTGGTCCGATCTCAACTAATGGCGCCACCTCGGGGTGACGAAATGTCGAATAGGCGTCCAGACAAAGTTGCTCAAAAACCTCGCGATCAATTTCATCGCCGACGAACGGCGCCATAATGCCCGCCGCACGGTTCGCATAATTGGTATTTGGCGTCCTATCAAGTGTTGGCCAAGTCTCGGGCACATACAGCCCACCATCGCGTGCCAAGCCGGCAAGCAACACGTCACAAAAACCAATCTTCGCTGCTTGACCTCGTGTCGAAATATATTGCATCGTTACGAATTAGCAACAACGCGCAACAACGCACCCACATGCTTCACGACATCTTGCGACTTGAACTCGCTCAAACAATTTTGCACCGCCGCCTCGCTTGCATCGTGGGTCAAGAACACCAATCGCGCATCTTCGCCGATGCCATCTTGTTCGGCAGCACGAATGCTCACGCCGTTGCGCGCAAACACTCCGGTCACGGCGTGCAACACACCCGGCTTGTCGGCGACTTCGAGTCCGATCATATATTCGCAATTCACCGTGCTCATCTCTTTCAACTTCGTCGTTTTGAACGCGCCAAGCAGCGCGTGAGTGCCCTTGCGCAAATTGATCGCCGCATCAATCACATCACCAAGCACGGCCGATGCGGTCGGCTCGCCACCGGCACCTCGTCCATAAAACATCAACGAGCCCGAAGACTCGCCGTCAACCAAAACAGCGTTGAAACTTTCACGCACGGCTGCAAGCGGATTATTCAACGCCACGAGCGCCGGGTGCACGCGGACCGAGACCATCGATGTTGTGGCATCAAGTTCGGCGACACCGAGCAATTTCACCGCATAACCAAACTTATGAGCAATGGCTATGTCGGCTGCGGTCAGTTTGCTGATGCCCTCGACAAAAACGTCTTCGGCACGTACTGTCGTGCCAAAAGCGATGCTAGCGATAATTGCAATTTTGGCAGCCGCGTCATGGCCTTCAACATCGGCAGTTGGGTCGGCTTCAGCAAAACCAAGTTGCTGCGCCTGCGCAAGTGCCACCGAATAATCGGCACCAACTTCGCTCATTTTGGTCAAAATAAAATTCGTGGTGCCGTTGACAATGCCCATCACCCGCAAAATCGGTTCGCCTCGCAAGCTTTCGCGCAGCGGCCGAATCAACGGAATGCCACCGCAAACTGCAGCTTCAAACAACAAATCGGTTGATGCTGCATCAGCTGCTGCAAAAAGTTCGGTGCCGTGCTTCGCCAACAACGCTTTGTTCGCCGTCACAACCGGCTTACGCTTGCCCAAAGATTCAGAAATTAACTTCAGCGCTGGTTCTATGCCACCCATCAATTCGACGACCAAATCGACATCGTCAGCCTGCACAACGGCATGGGGGTCATTAACCAACACTGCACCCTTCGGCAAATTGTGCTTCTTGGTCATGTCGCGCACGCAAACCTTTGTCACCTCAAGTCGCACGCCACTGCGCGCCAAAATCTGGTCCGCTTGTTTCGTCACGAGTTTGACGAACGCCGAGCCAACTACACCGTGGCCAAGCACGCCAAGCCGAACAAGCTGTGCGTTTTGCTTTGAAACCATATTTATACGCTATCTGCGATGTCGAGATCAACGAGATCAGCAAATGTTTCGCGTCGCACGACAACTCTTGCAACCCCATCGCGCACAAACACAACGGGTGGACGCGTAACTTTGTTGTAGTTCGACCCCATGCTGTGACCGTAAGCGCCGGTTACTGGTGTCGCCAACAGATCACCAACTGCATAACCGCTCGGCAGCGTCGCATCGTTGATCAATACATCGCCGCTCTCACAATGTTTGCCGACAACTCGTGCGTGCTCGGTGCGATCTGCCTCGGCACGCGCCGGCAAAAATGCTTCGTATCCAGAATCGTACAAAACTGGTCGTGGGTTGTCGCTCATGCCACCGTCGACTGCGACATAAGTGCGAATGCCTGGCAAATGTTTGATCGAACCAATTCGATACAGCGTCACTGCCGCGCTCGCCACAATCGCCCGACCTGGCTCGACAAAAACTTTCGTCGGCTTGCTCAACTTCGCCGTCGCCAAGGCCAACGACTGCGCCCATTGCGTGATCGTCGGCGCGTGTTCAGTTTCGATATATGCCACACCGAGTCCACCGCCCAAAGTCAATTCTTCAACTTCGAGTTGATTGGCAAAATCAACCATGATCTCAGCCGCCTGCGCGAAGTTTTCTGCAGCGAACACATTTGATCCAATGTGACAATGAATGCCTACAAATTCGACGCTCGCCGATGACCTCACGCGATCAACCGCGCGTTGCGCATCGCCATTGCGCAAGTTGAAACCAAATTTCGAATCATCCTGACCTGTTGAAACAAATTCGTGCGTATGCACCGCCACACCGGGCGTAATTCGCAATTGAATCCGCGCACGCTTTGCGCCCTTTGCAGCGGTCACGTGCAGAGCATCAAGCCGATCTAGTTCATCAAAATTGTCGACAACGATGTGCTGTACGCCCACATCGAGAGCCATCTTCAATTCATCTGTCGACTTGTTGTTGCCGTGCAGAACGCACGCCGAACCCGGCACACCAGCATTAAGCGCGACATATAATTCGCCACCCGTGGCGACATCTAGCAACAAACCTTCTTCGTGGGCCAAGCGCGCCATCGCCCCACACAAAAACGCTTTGGTCGCATAGACAACTCGCTGCTTTCCAAAGACGCGAACAGCCTCTTGACAACGCGCACGCAAATGGGCCTCGTCATAAACAAATGTCGGCGTGCCATACTTATCGGCCATCGCGACCAAGTCACAGCCGCCGATTTCAAGATGCCCGAGTGCGTTCGCTGCAGCCGAATCGGGCAACAAGTGTTTGGCGATACGGCTCACATCTGCTCCGGCGCTTCTATGCCCAATACGCCAAGACCCGTCTGCATCACGCGAGCCGTCAGATCGCACAGCATCAACCGGCTGTCGCGTTCAGTTTCGGTCTCTGCTTTCAGCACCGGGCACTGCTCATAAAACGATGAGAAATTCGCCGCCAAGTCGTATAGATACGTACACAACCGATGCGGGCTGTATTTGTCGATCGTATCCCACAACGCCGAGTCGAACTGCAACACGCGCATCGCCAAATTGCGCTCGGCTGGGTGCGCGATTGTCGGCGAGAAATTTCGCACACTTGCACGGTCAATGTTGGCACGACGAAAAATACTGCAAATTCGCGCGTGCGCATATTGCAAGTACGGCGCCGTGTTGCCGTCAAACGAGAGCATTCGATCCCAATCAAATGTGTAGTCCTTGATTCGATCAGTCGAAAGATCTGCGTACTTCACGGCACCGAGGCCGACGATGCGGGCGATATTTGTTTTCGCCGCATCCGACAACTCCGGGTTTTTTTCACTAACTGCTGCTGCTGCTCGTTCGACGGCCTCGGTCAACAGCGCATCAAGTTTCACGGTGTCGCCGCTTCTTGTCTTCAACATTTTTTTATCGGCGCCCAAGACATTGCCAAACGAAACATGCACCATCTCTCGCGGCGCCTGCAACCAGCCGGCTTGTTTGGCAACTGCAGCGACCATCTGCAAATGTTGCGCCTGTGGTGCCCCGACGACATACAGCAATAAGTCTGCGTTCAGTCTTTCGACACGATCGATTACGCACGCCAAATCGCTGGTCGCATAGTTGTATCCGCCGTCAGTTTTACGGATAATTAGCGGCAGCGGTTGATTCTCGCGATTCACGAAACCTTCGGCAAACACGACTTCGGCGCCATCGCTTGTCGTCAACATTTTTAATTTACCCAGCCGCTCGACAACTTGGGGCAACAATTTGTTATATGAACTTTCACCCATGATGTCAGTGTCTTCGAGTAGCACACCGAGTGTGCGATAAATCATCTGAAAATATCTGGTGCTCTCGGCAACGAGAAGTTTCCAGAGTCGCAATGTTTCGGCGTCGCCACTTTGCAACAACACGACTCTTGCCCGCGCCCGCGCTTGAAACGGTTCTGATTCGTCGAACTTCTTTCGTGCACTGCGATAAAACGAATCTAAGTCACCTACAGAAAGTTCGTTGGCCGCGTGTGTCTCACCTGAGTCGACCAGATGCTCGATCAACATGCCGAACGGTGTCCCCCAGTCGCCAACATGGTTTTCGCGCACAACCGTGTTGCCGACAAACGTCAACATCCGCACGAGCGCGTCGCCGATCACCGTCGATCGCAAATGTCCAACATGCATCTCTTTGGCCACATTGGGCGCCGAATAATCAATCACGACATTGCACGGCTTGGTCGCGTTGCGCACGCCAAGTTTGTCGCTCACACTTGACGACATCAGTTCGCGCGCAAGAAACTGGTTGTTGAAAGTTAAATTGATGAACCCCGGCCCGGCCACTTGGGCGTCACTGCAAATGTCTTTGAGATCGGCAACTTCAAGCACCTTGGTCGCCACTTCGTGTGGCTTCAACCCCATCGCTTTGGCAAGAGCCAGCGAACCGTTTACTTGGGCGTCGGCTCGATCGCTCGCCCGCACCGCCGTGTCAACACCAACTGCCGCCGCCCCGCCGACCTTGGCAAAGGCCGCCGCGATGCGCTGCCCAACATAAACGATCGGATCTGCCACCCTTTCATTGTTGCCGAGATTGCCCAACAAAACGCGCCGTATTTAGCGACGCTATTTCTTGCGCCGAATTACCGTTCGGGGCAGGCGCGAATGGCTTCAACGATCAGACTAAACGCCTCATCTGAATCAATAGTCTCGAGCACGGTCGTATTGGCCGTCGTTCGCGAAGAAACATGTCGATCGTCGATCACCGTCATGCCTCGCGTATGCAGCCCGTCAATCTCGACGGCAACATGCCGCTCAGTTGACCCAAAGAGTTGTGGATGCGTCAACGCCAACACACTACAAACATCGTGTAGCGGCGCGCCTTCGAAGTCGTCGTGCAGCGACTTATACATCTTGCTGAAAAATTCGAGCAGCCCCGCCAACTTTGGGCCAACAACTGCGTGCGCGCTTCGCACCATCTCAATTCGCGCGGGTGTCGCCATGATCTGATGCGTCAGATGCAGACCACTCATCACAATTTTCGCACCCGAATCAAAAACTGCCGCCGCCGCTTCTGGGTCGCACCAAATATTAAATTCGGCGGTCGCCGTGCGGTTGCCGAATCGTCCGCCACCCATCAATGAAATTCCAGAAATATTTTCAACTAGATCTGGCGACGTACGCAATGCCAACGCAATGTTCGTCAACGGCCCAGTCGGCACAAGCCACACGCCTGGGTTTGCACGAACCGTATCGATAATAAAATAAACAGCGTTAGTGCCGTCTGCTGGGCGTGACGGTTCGGCGAAATTTGCACCGTCCATTCCGCTTTCACCGTGAATATATGCCGCATGAATCGGCTCGGCAACCAATGGTCGACCCGCACCCGAATGAAGAGGCACGTTCGATCCGCAAATGTCAAGGATGATACGGGCGTTTTTTGTTGTCAAACTCAGCGGTGCATTTCCCGCCACAGTCGTCACGCCTACAACATCAGCAAACTTTGACGCAACGATTATCGCAAACGCGTCATCATGGCCAGGATCACAATCCAGCAAGACTTTTATTTTTGTTGCTACCAAGACGAATATTCCCCACAATTTTCATAAAATGCGTTGTTCATCACCC
>JAQCDY010000106.1 GCA_027729785.1 Actinomycetota bacterium
TGCGGTTCTTGTTCTGCGCAAAGTGCAGTCGCCGCAGCGCAACGTGTTCTGAATCGACAGCCCGATGGTGGGTTCATCGGTGACGGTGGCTCGCCTTCAATAACAGCAGGCCTGCGACCAACCTTAGGGTCGGGCACAGGCACGGAGGCCACAAGTGCTCTGGTGTAGTGATGGGCCGGCGAACTGACAATTTTTTGTGGCGTCGAAACTTCACAAATCTTGCCGAGATACATCACAATCACGCGGTCACTGATTGCACGCACCACACTCAAATCGTGCGAAATAAACAGCAGCGAAAGTCCGTAGCGCTTCTTCATGTTTTGAATGATGTTCAATATTTGCGACTGAATGCTCACGTCAAGGGACGACACTGGTTCATCACACACCAACAACTTGGGCTCTAGCGAAAGTGCCCGCGCAATGCTGACTCTTTGACATTGACCGCCCGAAAACTCCGTCGGTTTGCGGTTCCCAACAATTTCAGGATCAAGATTCACCGACCGCAGCAGTTCATCCACTTTGGCTTTTCGCTCGGCTTCAGTGCCCTTGTGCCAAACCTTCATTGGTTGCTCAACCAAAGCACGCACCGTCAGGTGGGGGTCTAGCGACGCGACTGAGTCTTGAAAGATCATCTGCATTTTTGGTCTGGCTCGGCGAAGCTCTTCGCCTTTCAGGCTCGAAAATTCAGTTCCGTCCAATACGACTTTTCCTGACTTGGTTTCAACCAACTGCATCACACCTTTGGCAAGACTGGACTTGCCGCAACCAGATTCGCCGACTACGGCAACCGTCTCCCCTGATTTGATTTCAAAACTCACTCCAGCGACGGCCTGCACGACACCACTGCGGCTGCCCTTATATTCAACAATAAGATCTTCAACTCGCAGCAAGACTTCACCTACCCGAGACTTATTTGCTGAATCAACAGTTGACATTTAGATCCTCACTTACCTGTGCCCACAGGGAAAAAACATCGATACATGCGACCATTACCTGCGTCGACCAAATCTGGATGCTCGTTTCGACAGCGGTCCGTTGCGTAGCTGCACCGTGGTGCAAAGAAACAACCTTTGGTGACCGACACAGGGTCTGGTGGCGCTCCCTCGATCGACCGCATTTGAGCACCCGACGAATCGGTTAATTTCGGAATCGAGTTAAGCAAAGCTTCGGTATAGGGCATGCGTGGATTGGCAAAAAGATCGGCGGTATTTGCTAGCTCGACTATCTCTCCGGCGTACATCACGGCAATGCGATCGCAATATCCAGCGACGATCCCCAAATCATGCGTCACAATCACCATTGACATCCCAAACTCGTTTCGGAGATCACTGATAAGTTCCAGTACTTGTGCCTGCACAGTCACATCGAGTGCTGTCGTCGGTTCGTCTGCCAACAAGATCTCAGGTTTACAGGCGATCGCCATTGCAATCATCACTCGTTGGCGCATTCCACCAGAAAGTTGAAGCGGATATTTTCTGACGAGCTTTTCTGGTTCAGCCAACCGCACTTTTCGCAGCATTTCTATCGTCTGTGCCGCTGCTCCCTCTTTTGAGAGTCCAAGTCGTTTAACAAGTGCTTCGGAAAACTGTGAACCGATTCGACGCACGGGGTTCAAGGTGGTCATCGGATCTTGGAACACCATCGCTATTTTTGTTCCCCAATAACTTCGAATTTCTTTTCCTGACATTGTTAGCAGCTCAACATCACCGAGTTTTACGCTTCCTGTCCGCAGAACTTTGCGGCCGCGCAGAAGTCCCATCGCGGTGCGCCACAATACGGTCTTTCCCGAGCCAGACTCGCCCACTACACCAAGACACTCTCCAGATTCAAGGTCAAGCGTGACACCGCGTACGGCATTGAGCGTTCCGCGGTCAGTGTCAAATGCGACTCCGAGATCCTTAATAGCAAGAACAGTTTTCATATTCGCGACTCGCGCCCGTCAATTCGCAGACGGAGATAATCGGCCAAATAGTTCAAGCTCATCACAGTCAGTGCGATAACTGTTGCAGGTATCAAAGTTGTGTGGGGTGAGAAAGCCAACTCATTTCTGTTTTTTGCCAGCATTGAGCCCCAGCTGCCGCCGGAATCAAATCCGAGACCAAGGACTGACAACCCGCCCTCAACAACAATTAAAAGACCAGCCCCCAAACAATAAATACTGATTAACGACGGCACCACATTAGGAACAATGTGAGTCAAAAGAATTGATCGACGGGTCATCCCTATCGACTCGGCAACAAGCACGAATTCTCTTCCCGTCCAACTCAGTGTTGATGAACGAGCGACGCGTCCAAGAAATGGGATCACAATTAACGTGAAAGAAGCGACTAACACAATCCATTTGGGCAACCCAGCAGACGGGTCACTGATATCTGGACTCGAAAAAATTGCCACAAAAACCAGTACTAACACAATGTTCGGAACCGAAAGCATCACGTTGAAAAGCATCGAAAGCACTCGGTCGATCCAGCCACGGCGATAGGCGGCCAAAATACCTAGTGCGCCACCTATTGCAAGCGAAATAGTAATTGAAAGGAGAGATACTCCCAACGAAGTCCGCGCACCATGAATCAATCCCGCCAAAATATCTTGACCATCTGTATCAGTGCCTAAAAAGTGGCCGTCTGTAAACATCGGTGAAGAAAAGTTCTCGTAGTCATAATCGTCCCACTTCGGACCAGGTAGAAAGTTACCGAAAATTGCGGAGAATAAACAAATTGCGCCCCATGCCCCAGAAAGAATCAAACCGAGAGGCGGTCGATTTTTATGCTCCACGATGACTCGCTACTCTCGGGTCAACAACTGCATACAGCAAATCGGTGAGCAAGTTAAAGACCAAAAATGCAATTGCAACTATTGCAACAAGTGACTGAATCGCAAGATACTGTCGCGTAGCAATCGACACCGCGAGCAGGTTACCAAACCCATTAAGGGCAAATACAGTCTCGATAAATACTGAACCACCTATCAGGCCAGCCATGTTGAGCCCGGCAATTGTAAGAATGCCCGAACTTGAGGGTCGAAAAACATGTCTCCATAAAATCCACGAGTTGCTCAAGCCTTTTGAAGATGCCATTGTCACAAAGTCTTCGCGCAGCGTGGCAATTGTGTCTACTCTCAATAATCGCGAAAAAATTGCGACATATCCGATTGACAGACTGAGAGTTGGAAGAATCATTGACTTGATGTGTTTGCCAATGCCTTGACTAATCGGTTCATAACCCAAAACTGGTACCCAATTCAACTTGACACCAAAAATAAATGCGAGACCTAGACCGAGAGCGAACGCTGGAATAGCTGAAATCGTAAACATCGTGTTTGAAATTACGTTATCTAGTCGAGTTCCTGCACGATAGGCCAAAAGTATTCCGACGGGTATTGACACCAGAAGAGAAAAAGCAATTACGTATATCATTAGCAACAAAGTGCGTGGAAAAGCCACCGCTAACATTTCAGTAACTGCAACACCGCCACCATTTCCCGTTGACGCATAGTAAGTGCCAAGATCACCTGTTACAAAGTCGCCCAGCCACCTGAAGTAATACTGAAAAATATTGGCATCAAGACCAAGCTCTTTTGACAGCTGCAACCGAGTTTCTTCGGTCGCAAATGGCATCAGGGTGCTCACAGGATCACCCGGCAAAAGCCGCACCAACAGGGTAATTCCGAAGGTAACAAGAAACAGCACGATCACAAACTGGATGATCGTTACGGCGACAGATTTAATTTTCACAAATTTGCACTTCCGCTTTTTTCACATATGTATTGACGAACATAAAAGTATCCCTGGCTGACGCTACTCGCGCCAGCCAGGGATACTGAACAGTTTTAATGATTTTAAATTAACCGGTAACAGTTACAGATGCGAAGTCAAATCCCGAAAGACCAACGATTGGTCGCTTTCCACCACCTGGCAACGGTGTCGCACCAAGACCCACTATTGCCTTTCGTGCGGCGACAAAGCCACCCTCGTTGTAACTGGGCACCCAGTAAGCCTCACTGTGCAACACTGCTGCACACTTCTTGTACTCAGCAGCTTTACCAGAATCGCGAGCCGCCCTAAAGCAGGCAGCGAGTTTTGGATTTGTGAACCTGAAGCCCGACAGTTCAAGACTTGT